>JAEXAZ010000029.1 GCA_023394255.1 Bacillota bacterium
TTCAGCGACACAGCGATGGACTGAATCGATTGCTCCAAAGCAATAAAGCTGCCCTTAAACACTGCCTTCGACTGCACATTCAGATTCCCATTCGCCAGTTCTCCAAGGCTGCGTTCAATTTCATTTACATAATTTTTCAAGGACCGGATCGTCTCGCGCATGCTGTCAGCCAAACTTCCCAGTTCCGTCTTAGAGTGGTACGCGATTTCGACGTCCAGGTTTCCTTCCGCCAGCTGCCGCGAGGCAGATTCGATCATAAGGATGGGTTTGGTCAAACTGCGCGCGCTTCTCATTCCTAACAGAAGTCCCAGAACCAGCGACACCACGACGAGCACGAGTACCGCCAAGAGCATGATCCTGGACAGCGCATTTAAGCTGCCGGCGACCGAATTCCCGTCGGTCATTTTCAGCGCCATCAGCGTATTGGCCGCCTGATAGATCTGGTCGTATACCGGCATAACCTCGGCATTGATGATTTCCAGCGCCGCGTCATTTTTAAGCTTCTCGGTGTCCTTGCCCATATCGACCGCTTTCTGAAGGGTCTCCAGCCATTGGGGAATCGATTGCTCAATCGTGTTAAAGGCGGCCTGCTCCTGAGAGGAAACAAGGGTCGGCTTGATTCTGTCCATCAAGCTTTGGATGGCGTCGGGTGCGCTTTCGATGGTTTGGATGGAAGCGTTCACCGCCTGCCAATTGGCATCCTGCACAATCGCTTCACTTGCCGAAGCGCGAACCCCCTGCATCTGGGAAATCAGCATTCCTACGTCGCCCTGAGCAAATCCATAATTGTCAAGGGCAACGCGGTAACGCGAATCCATGTTATACATTGTAGCCGCGCCGATAATTCCGGCGATACTTGAAACCAGCGCTACCCCTATGAAAGAAAGTGTCAGCTTTTTACCAATTTTCATACGCTCTGTCATTCTATATTGTCTCCCTCGTCGTTTTCTTCCCCTTCTGTTTTCAGAACAGATAACTCATTCTCGTTCAGGATCCTTTCCGTATCAACCAGCAGGATCAATTTTCCTTCAAGCTGCGCAATTCCATTCAGATAAACGTTTGTAATATCCCCTGAAACCTTGGGCGGAGGGGAAATCTGCGCGTCATCTATATCTGATACTTCCTCTACCGTATCCACAATAAAGCCGACAGGCTGCTCCATGATTGATACAATAATGATGCAGGTACGCTCCCCGTAATCGGCTTCTTTCCTATGGAACCGGAGCCGGACATCAATCACCGGGATAATTTCCCCGCGCAGGTTGATGATCCCCTTGGCATACTGCGGATATTCCGGAACAGGGGTAATCTGCTGCATTCCCACAATCTGTGCGACGTCGGATGCCGGAATCGCAAACAACTGACCATCAATCCAGAAAGTCAAATATTGATGCTCTGACAGATTCTGTTCCACGGATTTGCCTGCCTCGTCGGTACGAATATCTGTAAACATTTTTAGCCCCCCATATATAATATCTAAATATTAATTCGACAGTTTGTTAACCAACTAAATTCAAAACTATAGTATTTGTCAAATCTTGTCATCCTTGCACAAATAATGCAAGCAAAACTTATTGTATTCATCAAATTTCTTGTTTTTCCGATTTCATCCGCAATGATTAAAACTGCCCTATTTTTTTGCCCGGCCTCTTTATTTAACTGTTTATTTGACGAATTAGTAATTATAAATAGTTAGAGAACAATTTATTGGCCCGGATGGCTGGGAACTGCCCGCTTCGCCGGTAAATTTACAGCTTTGGAATGGAGTGTTCGGTTTATGAAACAGTTGAATCAGACAGAAATCCTTCTCGAATCCGGTACCAATGAACTGGAAATCATGGAGTTCACCATCGCGGGGGAACTTTTTGGCATCAATGTGGCAAAAGTGCGTGAAATCATGATGCTCAGTCCCGTAAAGCCGATGCAAAAAGCGCATCCTGTCATTGAGGGGATTTTTAAGCCCCGTGATGAAGTCATTACCGTGATTGATCTGGCAAAATACCTGAATCTGGCCCCTTCCGAAAACAAGGACCGCGATATTTTCATAGTCACCCATTTCAACAACCAGAATTTTGCTTTTCACGTCCATTCCGTCGTAGGAATTGACCGCATCTCCTGGACGAAAATGCAAAAACCCGACCGCATTATTTACGGCGGGGACGAAGGCGTCGCGACCGGTATCGCCGAATTTGAAGACAGGCTGATCACCATTCTCGATTTTGAAAAGATTGTGGCCGAAATCAGCCCCGAATCCAGCATTCAGTATGACGATCTGAAAAAACTCGGTTCCCGCGGGCGCAGCGAGAAATGCATCCTGGTCGCGGAAGACTCGATGCTGTTGTCAAAAATGATTGCGGAATCGCTGCATCGCTCCGGGTATAACAATACTGTGAAAACCGACAACGGCCAGGAAGCCTGGAATTATCTGCAGGAAGCGAAAACCTCCGGAGACCCGATTGCCAACCACGTTTCCTGCATCGTCAGTGACATTGAAATGCCGCTGATGGATGGCCACCGGCTTACCAAGCTGGTGAAAAGCGACCCTGTGCTTAAGAGCATTCCCGTTGTGTTATTCTCTTCGCTGATCAATGAAGAAATGAAACTGAAAGGGAAAGAAGTCGGAGCTGACGAACAGATCTCAAAGCCGGAAATCGCAAATCTGGTTGCCGTGATCGACCGCCTGACAAATCGATAGAAAAAATCCTCGCCGCGTTTTCGAGGCGAGGATTTTTCAGTACTCAGCGAACTTTGGCAGGTTCTTTTTTCTTTGGCAGCTTATTCGGGGATTCGGATTCCTTTTTCAGTTTGAATATTTTTACCATATCCTTCATAATCCGGGACTGGCTGGAAAGCTCTTCGGCCGCGGCCGCACTCTGTTCCGCGGTTGCGGAATTCATCTGCACCACAGACGCTATCTGGTCCATAGTCCTTGTAATTTGTTCGATCAAAGCAGTCTGCCGCTCACTGGCATGAGAAATTTGATCAATTACCTGAACCACCACATCCGCGTTTCCCACTACGGTTGACATCGTCTGCGCGGCTTCATACGCCAGATCAGAACCGTTCTTTACCGCTTTGACAGAGCCTTCTATCAGCGCGGTGGTATTTTTAGCCGCCTGTGCGCTCTTGGAGGCAAGATTGCGTACCTCGTCCGCCACCACGGCAAACCCTTTTCCGGCCTCGCCCGCGCGCGCCGCTTCCACTGCGGCGTTCAAAGCCAGTATATTGGTTTGAAATGCGATGTCTTCAATGGTTTTGATAATTTTCCCGATTTGATCGGAAGATTTGCTGATTTCCTCTATCGCGGCCATCATTTCCTGAATCTGATGGTTTCCTTCCGCCAGTTCTTTCCCCATCGTGCGCGCTTTTGAATCCGCGTCGGCCGCGTTTTGTGCGTTGTCATGCACCTGCCCCGACACGTCGCTCACGGTTTTTGCTAAAGACTCTATGGCATCCGCCTGCTCGGACGCGCCCTGGGAAAGTGCCTGCGACCCCGCGGATACCTGGCCGGAGCTATCCGCCACCAGATCGGCGCTGATTCCAATCTGTCCCATGGACCTGTTAAAAGAATCCAGAATAACGGTGATGGATTCTTTCAGCTTGCTGAAGTCCCCGGGATATTCCATTGAAAGTTCTGCGGTAAAATCCCCTTGGGAGATCTTTGCCAAATGGTTGGAGATGTCAAAAACCGTACCGTTCAGGGTTTCAACGGTCGTTCTGAGATCGCGCAGGAGTTCACCGGTCTCATCTTTTGCTGAAACTTCAGGCACCGGCGAAGTGAGGTCACCGTGCGCCAGCAGTTTCAGCCTTTCCGCGGATGACCTGATCGGGCGTGCAATCGAATTGCCGAAAAGGAATGCAATGAGGATACCGAGAGCGATAAAGACTACAACCAGGATTACCGTAATCCAAATCGACAGAATTGCCCCACCCAAAAATTCAGCTTTACTGGCCGTCACGCTGATACTCCAGCCGTTTGTATTTTCAATTGGCGCGTACGCGCTGAACAATGCTTTGCCATTTTCAGAAAATTGCCCGAATCCGGTTTCTCCGGCGATCATTTTCTGATAAATTTCCGCTTTTGCACGCAGGGAGGCGTCCGATTCCGCCGCTTCGATCACATTTTCCACGCCAACCTTTTCCGGGATTTCGTCGGCAATGGTAATCCCGTCCCTGTTGAGGATAGAAGTGGAGCCGGCGCTGGCGATTTTCATTTCGCTCACCGCTTCACTCAAAAAGGTTTCCTGCGGAACAAAATAAACCACCCCGACGGTTTCGGAATCCGGGGCGCCGTTTTTCCAAAGGGGGGCCGCCACAATAAAGGTCAGTTCGCCTGTGATTTTGCTGATGATGGGGTCGGAGCACACAGCCTGTCCGTTCATCGCGGCTTTAAAATAATCCCTGTCGGCATAATTTTTGCCGTCAAAAAGGCTGTTCCCGGTTGTGTCCAGGATATTGCCCCTGACAAACTGATATGCCTTACACTTTTGATTGATGATTGTCAGTTTTTCATTTTTTGTTACCGAACTTCTGGAGAGAGTTTCCAAGCATCCAGCCTCGTATGCAACGCTTTCATAGGACTGAAGCTTGTTGGAAATCTGTTTTGCAGCGATTTCTGCGGTTTCAGTCATCGTTTGCTGCAAGACGTTTGCGGAGGACGTGTAGGTAAGAAAACAGCTCAATAATCCGAAAATGCAGCTCAGAGTCACAATGACCGAAATCAGGATTACTGTAATTTTTTTTCTGATACTTTTCAATAGATTTCATCCTCTCTCTCATGTTGTCATTTATATAATCGTCACAAAAAATTGAAAATTAATACATTTTTACTGTTAAAAATAATTAACCCGGAATGATTAGGCATTTTGTGCCAAATATGGTATAATAACCGCAAAGCAGTTATTATACCGGATTATGGCCAGGGCGATGCGCCCGCGAAACCCGCTCCCGCCCTGATGGCCAATTATACCACTGCGTGCTTTGCACTTGTGGTATAATAACCGCAAAGCAGTTATTATACCGGATTATGGCCAGGGCGATGCGCCCGCGAAGCCCGCTCCCGCCCTGATGGCCAATTATACCACTGCGTGCTTTGCACTTGTGGTATAATAACCGCAAAGCAGTTATTATACCGATTATGGCCAGGGCGATGCGCCCGCGAAGCCCGCTCCCGCCCTGATGGCCAATTATACCACTGTACGCTTTGCGGTCATATTATCATAAAACGAATTTGTGGAGATAGAGGTAATGAAAATGGATTTAGAATTTCTCTCTCAGCGGCTCCAATGCAGCAGGACAGATCGGATGGAATGCCTCCCGATTGTACGCCAGCTCATGGAACTGGCAACCAACGCCCATGACTTTGGGCTTCTGGATCTGGATAAGCGCATCCATAAGGACTCCATTAAGTTCAGTGATCCTTTTTTGCGCAAGGCCGTCTCCTGCATCGTTGATATCAACAGCAGCGATTTGGTCAGGCAAGTGCTTTATAATTATATCGCCTCCGGCAACTATACGGGTGCGCAGTTTTTAAAAAACGTCGTAATCGCCGAAACGGTTCTTGCAATCCAGCGTGAAGAAGATCACGACCACATTTTTTCTTTTTTGGTTCCTTCCCTTTTCGGTCTTGACTTTGAGTCCAATATTGCCGACCTATACAAGGAATATAAGCAGTTCCGCGGGATTGCCGATCCCGCGGCGGAGACAGAGCCTAAATAAAGAAACCAAAAAACCGTCCGGACAAATCCGGACGGTTTTTCTTATGATATGCGGCGGGTTTTTACTCTTGTGTCGCCACATGCGCTTCATCTTCTTTTGTCCCCTGCTCAGGGTACGGCATCATCAGGTTTTTCCATGTGGTATTGACGGTTTCAACGCATTCAAAATATTTTTGCGTAATAATGCTCAGCGGAATTCCCAACGACTCGGCATATTTGGTGATGCCGGCCCAATCCGCATTTTCATAGCACAACACAAGATTAAACAGATCGCCGCATTTTCCTGTTCCGTTTAGCAAAGCATCCTTGATTTCATCCGAAATCGGAAGCTCGCCAAGCGCGGCGGCCAATGGCACTTCCATCAACAGCCCCAGCGTGGAGAACATTCCTAAAAGGTAGGCTTCCGCCTTCGAAATATTCAGATCGGAAACATATTGGGAAAGCTCCGCGCAAAAGTTGCCACGCAGGAAAGAGATGCGCACCAGCTCCTCCGGAATCTGGCCGCTCTCCTGACGGAAGCTCAGCAGATAGATCCACTGCTTGAGCTGTCCCAGCCCCAGAATAATCAGCGCCTGCTTGACCGACTTGGCCCGGTTGCGCAGCGCAAAATAGGCGGAATTTACCAGTTTGATCAGCGAGAACGCCAGGGTTACATCGCGGGAAATGATGGCGCCGATCTCGTCGATATTGGGCTCGTCCTTTGTAATGGCAACCATCAGCTGGAAGAAGTTGCTCTGCATATGGTCCATGCGATGCACTTTGGAAGCATACTGGATTGCAACGCACGCTCCCTGCATATATCTGCAGCCGCACTCCTTCGCATACTCATAGGATTTTACAGAGTTTACATTATAGGCTACAACTTCCTTATGAAAGCTTTTTGCTATGCTCACAATATTTTTCAGGGAAGGATTGCGGGTATCGCAAAAGTCCACTTTGATAATATCCACCGCGTCAAGGATTCCAAAATAACGCGGCGTGAACTCAAATCCCTTCAATGCTACCCGGTAGCCCTGCTTTTTATAGCGGTAAATAATCTTCTGCGCAAGCGGGTGAATAATCGAATTATCCTCAATCTGAATCACCAGCTTTGATTCGGAAAACATTTTAGGGATGTTTTTCAGCAATAAATTAGGCGTAAATGTCAGGTAGGCGGTCTTCCCGTCCAAAAATTTCTCGCTGCCGAGCTGATTCAGAAAGCTCTCAATCGCATTCGCGGCATTGACGTCTTCTTTGCTGAAAAGGCCGTCGACATCCTCCTGATATAATATTTCATATCCTTGTACAGTATTGGTTTCATCTACAATCGGCTGACGAACAATATAAGTCTGCACATAAATCCCACCTTTCTGTTACCTGAATAGTCCGCTTGCGGTTTCCATCGGCTTTCTTTGCGTCTTATCCCAATAAATGTCCACCGAATCCCCGTCGTGTACCACTTCCAAATAAGAGGCATCACGCCCGTTCAGCCGAAGGATAATGTCCCCCTGGGGTTTCGTCGGGTCAATATCCACAAAGTTAAGCATGTCCACAAATAAATACGGGGTATGATCTTCTTTCGGCACAAGTTCCGCGCTGCGGCCATTGAGGACAATCCTGATTGTCCGGTCATTTTGCTCTTCCGCGGGCTCCTGCTCCAACTCATCCGGCTCCAGGATGAGTTCGGCCTGCCGCTGCGGCGCCGGCCGCGTTTCGACCAGAGGGAAGTAACGGATTTCGTCTCCGGGAGCCAATCTATAATCATCGCTTTGTGCCTTGCCGTTCACCACAAAACTGTATTGTCCAGTTTTCAGCCCCGCCTCCATGCAAAGATCCGCGAGTGTTTCTACCCGGTGCGTCTGCACGCTGTCGAGATTTCCAATCCGCCTGTCTCCGTCCGCCGGTACCCCGTTCACAAAGGCGATTGCCCCCGCAAACATCTGGGAGCCGTTCAGGCTGACATAAAACTGCTTCCACCCGGGCACCAGTTCCGACAGGACCGGGGCGGCATCCGCCCCCTGCACGGCTTCGGCCACCGAAACCTGATCGTTCATATGTAAAGGCGTTGAGATGTTGGCGGGCTGGCCATTTACCGTAATGACCGCAGCGGTCGGGTGCCCTCCTCTGGCGGTCATCTTTTTGCCGTCCAGCTCGTAATTGATGCTTTTGCCCGAACGCCCGATAATCTGATTCTGGCGGTATCCGCACATAATCAGCAAATCCATCACAGTTGCGGAACTGCCCTTGAACAGCATGACCTTTTTCCCGTTCAGCGATACGGAAAAGCTGCTGCTTTCCTGGGACAGCATGGCTGTAATCGCGATTCCCATCGGGGTGGCGTATTCGGGGCCGGAAATCTCCTGCTCCCCGGTCACCATCCGCTTCATGTAGTTGTTCCCGCCGATCGCCACCTTGTTTTCATCAATTGATAATTTCTGGGCCACCAGCCTGCAAAGCTGTGGAAGCTGGCTTCCTCCGCCCACCATGAATACCGCGGCAGGCGGTTTGCCGTTGACCTCCAAAATTTTGCTGGCAATGACCGTTCCAAGGTTTTCAGACGCGGGCGCAAGCTTTTCCATAATTTCAGCGGGCGATACCGTATAGGAGAACCCGAGGATATCTGTGTAGGAGATTTTTTCAACATGGTTGCTCAGAGCGAGCTTCATCTTTTCCGCTGTTTCAAAATCCACCAGATATTCTTTTACAATTGCCTCGGAAATCTCATCCCCGGCCACCGTAGCCATCGTATAGGCGGTTACGCAGCCCCCGTCGGAAATTGCGATATCCGAAGTGCCCGCCCCGATGTCTACCAGCGCCAGGTTCAGCATACGCAGCTCCTGCGGGATAATGGCATTCATCGCCGCAATCGGCTCCAGCGTAATGCTGGCGACGTTCAGCCCGATTTTAGACATCGCCGTATAAAGGCTTTCCACCACCTCGGTAGGCAGGAAGGTGGCTATGATCTCGACCTTCGCCTTTCGGCCGCGGTGGTTGATCAGGGTGGAAATGGGGTAGTCATCCAGATAGTACCGCATAACCGAATGGCCCACGCAGTAAAGCGGCTGTTCGCCCGCCTGTTCCCCGGCGCCGACATCGCCGCTTGCCTGCTGGATCGCGCCCATCTCAAGCTCAAACACCTGCCGGCGGGTCATCAGCGCTTTGGGGTCCAGCTCCATCTCAAAAGAGGCCTTCTGCGTCTTCAGCGCCCGCCCTGCCGCCGCGACACAGACATTCTTGAGCGGGATTCCAAGCTTTTTTTCCAGCCGTTTTCTGACAATGTCGGCAGTTGCGGCAACCTGGTCCACATTTTCAATCTGTCCGTCAATCATAGACCGCTGCGTATGCTCTTCCTGCGCGACAGCCCATACGCTGAACAGGTCTTTTTCCTGCGCACCCACAATACCGATAATACTGCGCGTACCGATATCCAAAGCAAAAACAGGCTCCGGGCTCTGTACCCGCTCTTCTTCAGGCGCTCCTTTGTTTTCCACCTTGTTTTCCTCCATATTATCCTCCGAATCTATAGTTGCTGATGCTCCATCCGTTTTTTATGTATCTGCTGACGCTGGCATTGGAAAATATATGCGCAAAGCGCGTTTGCCGCAGCTTTCGGGACATCCATAAATTCGCACCCGTAGAGTATCTGGCCGTGAAGGGTATCCCCCGTTCTTCTTACCGTGCCCTTGAACTGAAAAACATTCCGGTCGAATTTAAGCCTGATTGAGACGACGTCGCCCGACTCATAATTTTCCGTCGAAGAAAACAGCGTGCCGCCGAGGCTGAGGTTGCGGATCGTCACATGGACCGCGGGCGTTTCCTTTTCTTTTTGTTTATCCTGCTCCTCCTCCGGATTTTCTTTCCCGGCTTCCTGATTTGCCTTTTTCAGCAGGACAACATAAGCCGACATATTCACTTCCACGCGGAAAAAGTGCCGCCTTTCCAAGTCAAGAAGGCTGACAACCTCCATAATGCGGATTGATTTCAGGCTGGATGTGTAAACTTTCCCCGCAAGTACCCGGAATCCGCTTTTTGAATTGAACACATTCATTTTTACCTCTGTCCCATAGGCGGCAATCGGCATAAGTCCAGTCTTGTCGGAAACTTCAATGTACTCCTCTGTAATTTTTCGGATTGTACCTGTGGCAACCAGTTCATTTGACAATGTCTTGATTTCACAGACTGAGGATATATACTCTGTTGGCAAAGGCAGCATGCCCATTCCTCCCCCGGTATCGGATACCATTATATTATCACAGGATCAACAGGATAAAAAGGCTTTCGGCCAAAACAGTTAATCATTCTTTTCCCGCACAGTTTTCGTTCCATCCCCCGCCGTCTTTCTCCTGCGGACCCCAATAGGGGCGCCCGCCGTACGGCGCGCGAATTGCGCGGAACGTTCCGAAAGGGGTTGGGAAGTCTGCCCGGGTTCCCTGTTTTTGATTTCGGAAGACGTCTGCAAAAGCTGGCAATAGATTGCCGCAATGACCTCGTATAATTCCACCGGGATATTGCTGCCGACCTCGAGCATGCACAGCAGCGAGGATGCGCTGTCATCCCGGAATACGGGGATTCCTTTTTGCTCCGCAATACCGATGATGCGCTCCGCAATGCTGCCGTAGCCGGAAGCAATCACGACAGGGGCCATATCCTCATCGGCATTATATTTTAAGGCAACCGCTTTTTGTTTAGATTTTGACATTCACACCCGTCCTTTTATATGGCAGCGATTTAAATACATCCATGAGCGAGCGGGGACGTTCCAGCTTATCAATTGCAATCGTTCCAAACTGGTAGGAGGACGCGGAAATGCACTTAACAAACCGGTCTTTCATTCCGGAAAATTCAGAAACATAGGCGGGCGGGCAAAACAGCGAAAAATCGATTGTCTGGTCCAAAACATTCAGTTCCGCCTCAAATTGTCCGATTCCTTCAATATCGAAAACAATCAGCATATGAATGTTGCGCCTGCCCGAACGTTCCGAAGAGTTGCGTTCATCCTCCGACCCATTCGGGTCAATCCAGATTTCAGCAAAAGACTTCATCTGATCGTACTGCACCGGAATGACAAAGTGCAGCAGCGGGGTGAAATTGCAGGGGGACGACAGTAAACTGTGAATTATTTTTTCAATTTTTTCCGAATTTAATAGAGTGAAATCCGCATTGTCGGCCTGCTTTCCGATAATC
>JAEXAZ010000066.1 GCA_023394255.1 Bacillota bacterium
GAGCTATGCTGAAAAGGGTTGTGGTGCTGGTTTCCGGCGGCGGGACCAATCTGCAGGCGCTGATTGACGCGCAGGACCGGGGAGATTTAAAAAGCGGCAAACTTGCGGGCGTCATCAGCTCCAAAGAGGGCGCTTTCGCCCTGGAGCGCGCGAAAAAAGCCGGGATACCGGCGGTGGTTCTGCCGCGCAGGAATTTTTCTTCCCGCGAGGAGTATGATTCGGCGCTTTTGGCGGAGCTGCGGAAACTGCAGGCCGATCTGGTGGTACTCGCCGGTTTCCTGTGCATTCTTGGCGAGGCGGTCGTTCAGGCATACGACCGCCGGATCATCAATGTGCATCCGTCGCTGATCCCCTCCTTCTGCGGGGATGGGTTTTATGGATTAAAAGTTCATGAAGAAGCGCTGCGTTACGGCGTTAAAGTGACGGGGGCCACCGTGCATTTTGTCAACCGGGTGACCGACGGCGGGCAGATTCTTTTACAAAAGGCGGTTCCGGTCGAAGAGGGAGACACGCCGGAAACCCTGCAGAAAAGGGTTATGGAACAGGCTGAATGGGAACTGCTTCCCAAGGCGGTTTCGCTTTTCTGTGAAGGTAAAATCAAGTAAGGAGAGGGAGTGGGCGGATGAAGCAGCTTTCTTCAATAGAAGCGCTGTTAAAAGAGAATTCGTATCCGGGAAGAGGAATTGTGATCGGGCGCAGTGAAGACGGAAAGAGTATGGTGGTTGTCTATTTCATTATGGGTCGCAGCGAGAACAGCCGGAACCGCGTTTTTGTAACCGATGGGGACGGTATCCGTACGCAGGCGTTTGACCCGGCAAAACTGACTGACCCCAGCCTGATTATTTACCATCCGGTCCGTGTTTTAGACGGCGCCACCATTGTGACCAACGGCGACCAGACGGACACCATCCAGGAGTTCCTTTGCCAGGGAAAAACATTCGGTGACGCTTTGCGCACCCGCACCTTTGAGCCGGACGCGCCCAATTTTACGCCGCGCATCTCCGGGTTGGTACAGGATTCCGGCTACCGGCTTTCCATTTTGAAAAGCGCGGACGGGGATGCCGGTTTTACCCGGCGCTTCTTCTACGAATATGACGGTACGGCGGCGGGAACAGGCCATTTTATCCATACCTACCGCTGCGAAGGCAGCCCGATTCCCTCTTTTTGCGGGGAACCGGAAAAGGTGTCGTTAAAAGGCGGCATCGATACGCTTTCCGATTCAATATGGGAGGGCTTAAATCAGGAAAACAAGGTTTCGCTGTTCGTCCGCTTTATCAGTCTCATGGACGGAACGTACGAAACGCGAATCATTAATAAAAATCATTGAGGAGGCAGCATGATGGCGCGGGAACTGGAATTAAAATACGGCTGTAATCCAAATCAGAAACCGGCACGTATCTGTATGCAGAACGGAGAACTGCCGGTCGAAGTACTCAACGGAAAGCCGGGGTATATCAATTTTCTGGATGCATTTAACAGCTGGCAGCTGGTGCGGGAACTGAAAGCGGCCACAGGGCTTCCGTCTGCCGCTTCTTTTAAGCATGTCAGCCCGGCCGGCGCGGCAGTGGGGCTGCCGCTTTCTCCTGTGGAAAAGCAGCTTTGCTTTGTGGAGGATCTAAAGCTTTCCCCGATTGCCAGCGCCTATGCGCGGGCCAGAGGCGCAGACCGCATGAGCAGTTATGGAGACTGGGCGGCACTGTCCGACATCTGTGACGCCGAAACGGCAACTTTGCTGGCGCGCGAGGTTTCCGACGGTATCATCGCGCCGGGTTATACCGACGAAGCGCTTGAAATTTTGAAAACAAAGCGCAAAGGCGGCTATAACGTTGTGAAAATAGACCCCGCTTATGTTCCTGCGCCGGTAGAGCGCAAGGATGTTTTCGGCGTTACCTTTGAGCAGGGGAGAAACGAGATCAGACTGGATGAATCTCTGCTGGGGAACCTGATCACAAAGAATAAGGAGCTGCCCGAACAGGCTAAGCGGGACCTTTTAATTGCGCTGATTGCGTTAAAGTATACGCAGTCCAATTCGGTATGCTATGTAAAGGACGGACAGGCGATCGGTATTGGGGCGGGGCAGCAGTCCCGGATTCATTGCACCCGTCTGGCCGGCAACAAGGCGGACATCTGGTGGCTGCGCCAGAACCCCAAAGTGCTGTCCCTGCCGTTCAAAACGGATATCCGCCGTCCGGACCGCGATAACGCGATTGATGTCTACCTTTCCGACGATTCCATGGATGTGCTGGCGGACGGTATCTGGGAAACCTTTTTTACAGAGAAACCGGAAGTATTCGCCAGCGAAGAAAAACGCGCGTGGCTGGATCGTCTGACAGGCGTTTCCCTCGGCTCCGACGCCTTTTTCCCGTTTGGCGATAATATCGAACGCGCGCATCGTTCCGGCGTGCAATATATTGCCCAGCCGGGCGGCTCTATCCGTGACGACAACGTGATTGACACCTGCGATAAATATGGAATTGCAATGGCCTTTACAGGTGTCCGTCTGTTCCATCATTGATAGGAGGCCGTCCAGTGAATATTTTAGTAATTGGTTCCGGCGGGCGTGAGCATGCAATCATCCGCAAACTGAAAGAAAACTCCCTTGCAGGGACCATCTATTGTGCGCCGGGAAACGGCGGTATTGCGGCGGACGCGGTCTGTCTGCCTGTAAAAGCATGCGATGTGCAGGGCATGGTCGCGATTGCAAAAGAGAAAGAGATTGACTTTGCCGTTGTGACGCCGGATGACCCGCTGGTGCTCGGTATGGTTGACGCGCTGAACAGTGCCGGGATCAAAACATTCGGGCCGACCGCTGCCGCGGCCCAAATTGAAGGAAGCAAGGTCTTTTCCAAAAATCTGATGAAGAAATATGGAATTCCCACCGCCGCTTACGAGACCTTCGACAATGCGGCGGATGCGGTTTCCCATATCAGGGCGCGCGGGCAGTTTCCCGTGGTCATTAAAGCAGACGGTCTGGCGTTGGGCAAAGGGGTATTGATTGTAAACAGCATGAGCGAGGCCGAGGAAGGAATCCATTCCATTATGGAGGACAAGGTGTTCGGCGCTTCGGGCAACCGTGTGGTGGTTGAGGAATTTTTAACCGGGCCCGAAGTAAGTGTGCTGGCATTCTGCGACGGAAATACCATTGTGCCCATGGTGTCCGCTATGGATCATAAACGCGCGCTGGACTATGACCAGGGGCTGAACACCGGCGGAATGGGAACAGTGGCGCCTAACCGGCACTATACGGATGAAATCGCCCAACGCTGTATGAAAACGATCTTTCAGCCGACTGTGGAAGCCATGAAAGCGGAAGGCAGGCCGTTTTCCGGGTGCCTGTTTTTCGGACTGATGCTTACCCCAAAAGGCCCGTATGTGATTGAATACAACTGCCGTTTCGGCGACCCTGAGACGCAGGTAGTACTGCCGCTTTTGAAAACCGATCTGCTGGAGATCATGCTTGCGGTTTGGGATAAGCGTCTTGATAAAGTGAAGGTGGAATTTTCTGATTCGTATGCGGCCTGCGTTGTTCTGGCAAGCGGGGGGTATCCTGTGAGCTACCGGACGGGCTTCCCGATTTCGGGGCTGAATCGGCAGGGCCAGGCGGAAGGTGCCACTATTTATCACGCGGGTACAAAGTTCGAGGACGGCGTTTATAAAACCGCGGGAGGGCGCGTCCTTGGAGTGACGGCAATTGGGTCAACCGGAAGCGACGCACTGAAAAAGGCGTATCAGGCTGCGGAAAAAATATCCTTCGAGGGCGTACACTACCGCAAAGATATCGGCGCAAAGAACTGAATATTGTTTAAGCGGCGGCTTTTATGCTGCCGCTCTCTTTTTTGGCTCAACGGTATCACCCAAAGCATAGGATAGCATGGAGGTGGTATGCGGCGTGAGTTCGGTCTTCGATTCCAAAGACTTGGAAAATATCAGTACGGAAGAAATACTGGAAGCTCTGCGTGAAGTAAAGAAAATAAAAAAGAGCGAGAGCAGTAAAAAGACGGTTTACAGAAGAACGGGGCAGGGCGCACAGTTTATTTACGCCGCTGCCACGGTCGCCAATATTCTTTGCGACAGCCTGTCGGAGGAACAGATTAATCTGCTGGCAAATTTTTTAGCGGTGGTTACCACCTGCGCCTATGCGATATTAAGGGTAGAACATCCTGCCGACATATCGGATGAGGAAATTGTTGAGGAATAATATTGATTGGCTAGCAAAAGAAAATATGATATAATATAGGGCATGCCGGAAGATGCAGACGGCATGCCCTTTTTCCAAAATTTGTTCTGGAGAGGATGCAGTAAAATGATAGATGGAGTCCACTTTATGAGTGAACCGTTGCATGCAAAATGGTGGTAAGTAATGGTAGTTGATGTTAATGCGGTCAAGCAGGCACGGCTGGGCGATAAGGAGAGTTTTGCTGAGGTTTACCGGCAGATTGCCGATGACCTCTATAAGGTTGCGCTTTATTCGTTGGGAAACACGCACGATGCGCAGGATGTGGTGAGCGAAACTTTTATGGAAGCTTATAAAGGAATTAAAAATTTGCGGGATGACAACAGCTTTAAGCCATGGATTATGCGAATTTTGTCGATTCGCTGCAAACGAAAGATCGGGCAGTACATTTCCGGCAGAAATCAGCTGGATATTGATGACTTCTTAGATCTGAGCGAAGAGGGAAACAATGTGGAAGAAAGTTCTTCCAACCGCATTGCGCTGCTTCATGCACTGGAAATGTTGTCCCCTCAGGAACGTGAAATTGTGGCTCTGGCCGTGGTTCAGGGATATACTGTGCGGGAAACCGCTGAAATTCTCGGCGCCCCTCAGGGAACTGTCAGTTCTAAGCTGCACCGCACCTTAAAAAAGCTGCGCGCGCAGCTTGAAGATCAGGGAAAGGAGTGAATGGGTTGAATCCGGATAAAAAACTGGAAATGGAACAGGATTTGGAGTTTCTGCGCGGACAATTTGACAAGTTAAATCGCGAAATCCGGCTTCCGCATTCACTCGAAGCGGACGTTATGCTGGAGCTGCTTGAAAAAGCCGAGCAGGAGCCGAAAACGAAAAAGGACCATCACGTACTGTGGCTTAAGCCATTGGCGGCGATTGCAGCCTGTTTTGTGGTTGTCGCAGGTTCCGTCTATGCTTTAAGAGGGATGGGCGGCAAGTCTTCACCGATGATTTCTTCTGAGATGTCGGCCTCAAAGGAAGCAGCCGACACACAATCAGCCCCGAAATATGCATTGCGTGCGTTGGAAGATCCGTCGGGCGGATTAGGCGGCGGTACAGGCGGCGTGCCCGGGCAGGAATCGGATTCCGGTAAGGCTGTTGCGCAGCCAAATGAAGCGGCAGAAGATTCAAACGCAGGCGGTGGGGTTCATTACGCCGATCATTATACACAGCTGCGGGATGCCGCTTTCAAGATGGGCGGAGGCATGGACCGTTACGCCGTGCAGAATGCGGAGGGGAGCGCGACTGCGGACGAAGCCTATCCCAAAGAGATAATGGAACAGCAAGCTGAACTGAAAAGCCCCAAAATGGAACTTTTTGCGAGTGCCTCGCTTGGCCCCGATCAAATTGCCGGGAGCCGGTACACCGAAACCAATGTTCAGGAAGATGGGGTTGATGAGGCGGACATTGTAAAGACCGACGGAATTTATTTATATAGTCTCGCCGAAAATGACGCGTCCGGTTCTTATATCTATGTTACCGATGCGGCAAAAATGAAAGTTACCGCAAGAATACAGGTCGATGATGATGTTTCCGAATTCTATGTCAGCGATGACCGTTTAATTACAGTAGAAAATGCTCCGGATGCTATCCCGCAGGAAAAATTGCCAAGAGTGACGATTGTAGGCGCGACCGACGACAGCTTAGTCAGAAGGATTCAGCAGGAAGCCCCCTCAACCCGAACGCAGGATGTAGATTCCGGGGACATGCAGACGGCTGAAGCTGTGCAGGTTTGTATCTTTGATCTCTCTGACCCTGCGGCCCCGAAAAGGATCAAAACCTTCGCACAAAACGGCAGTTATATTTCATCGCGCATGGAAAGCGGCGTGCTTTATCTCGTGAGCGGCTATAGTATTTCCCCGGCGTTCGACATGCAAAACGCCCAACTTGGCAGCCTTGTCCCGGCAGTGTACGACAGCACGTCATCAAGCGCGCAGCTGCTCTCTGCTGATCAGATTGCGATTTTGCCGAATTCTGACCGCGCCAGCTACACGGTGATCTCCACTGTGGATGCGAGTTCCGGCAAATCCGCAACACAGGCGGTCCTTGGCGGCAGCGACGGCATCTATATGTCGCCAAACAGCCTATACCTCTATCGTACGGATTTTCAGCAGGCGAGCGGAAGCCAAAACTTTGAAATTACCAGGATTATCCGGTTTTCCGTAAGTAAAAGCCAGCTCAGACTTGTGGCGGACGGTACCGTCCCAGGCTCCCCTTACGGGCAGTTTGCGTTCAGTGAATCATCGGATGGCAGACTGCGGATCGCTGTAACCGCAACCCGGCCGGACGGCGTCATGACAAATAGCCTCTATGTGCTAGACGCAGAAATGCAGCTCATCGGCAAAGCCGAGGGACTAGCTTCGGGCGAGGCTGTTCAATCCGTCCGCTATGTAGGAGATACCGCCTATCTGGTTACCTACCGCCAGAGTGATCCGATCTTTGTGATCGACCTCTCCGATCCTCAAAAACCTGCGCTTCTTGGGCAGCTGAAATTATCAGGGCTTCCGGAATATCTGCATCCGGTGGGGGATGGGCTGCTGATCGGAATCGGCCGCAATATCGGCCGGGACGGAACGGCTGCCGGTATCAATTTGAGTTTATTTGACAGTTCGGATCCGCTTAACATGGAAAAGATACAAGAATACCAGATTGACGGCGGCGAACACAATTCAGAAGCGCTTGACAACCACCGCGCGGTTTTTCTTGATGAAAGCCGTAATCTGCTCGGACTTCCGGTGAATACAGTGGACAGCCAGGGCCGTAATGTTGACAGCTATTGTGTGTTTTCATATAATAGACAAAACGGGTTTACGCTGAAAGCGGATTTACGCCAGGATTCAGGAACCGGGAACGAACGGTTCGGCCCACTTAATCGGGGACTGATCATTGGGGATCTGCTTTACGCGTTTTCACCGGGAAACATTGCCAGCTACGACATCGGCACTTTTCGTCAAAAAGGCAGTATAAAACTAGCATAAAAGACAGGGCCGCAAGCGGGCGGCCCTGTCTTTTTAGGAGGAATCATGCGAATTTTAGTAGATGCAGATGCGTGTCCTGTCAAGGAACAGATTGTCAGGATTGCGAAAAAATATAGTCTTCCGGTAATTATGCTGATAGATACCAGCCATATATTGGACGATGGATACAGCACGGTAATTACGGTAGACAAGGCGCGCGACAGTGTAGATATTAAGCTGATTAACCTGCTTTCACCGGAAGACATTGTTGTCACCCAGGATTATGGCGTAGCCGCCATGGCGCTTGGAAAAGGCGCGCACGCTTTGAACCAAAACGGGCTGCTATACAATGCGGATAACATGGATCGATTGTTATTTGAACGTTTTTTAGGTCAAAAGGTACGCCGCGCGGGAGGAAGGACAGCGAATGCAAAAAAACGCGGGAAAGAGGAAAACGAGGCTTTTTCTGTCGTTTTGGAAAAATTGATCCTCAACAAATTGGAAGACAACTGATATTTAAAAAATAAAAAACCTCCAGACATATGTCCGGAGGTTTTTATTTTATCACAAATTAATCACTGACATAAGGCAGCAGACCCAGATGACGGGCACGCTTAATTGCAATGGTCAGTTCGCGCTGATGGTGGGCACAAGTGCCGGTCACACGGCGGGGAACGATCTTTGCACGCTCGCTGAGATATCTTCTCAGGCGGGGGACGTCCTTATAATCAATAGGGCCAAGCTTATCAACGCAGAAAGAGCAGACCTTTTTCCTGCCTTTTCTGCCGCCGGAGCGAGGACCTCTGCTATCTCTGTCAGACCTCTCGTAAGCCATAAATACAAACCTCCTTATACTGATAATAGATTGATTCAGTGCGCTTAAGAATCAAAAAACGAAGCACGTTCATTAGAAAGGCAAATCGTCGGAATCACCGGCCATTTCGGAGAAGTCGCCCACATCACCGCTGGCATATGTGACCGCGGGCTCTGCGGGGGCAGCCGGAGCCGAAGGACTAAACGCCGGGGCAGAAGTACCTCCGGAAGCGTTTTTGCTTTCTCCAAACTGGACGTTGTCGGCAACAACCTCGACCGCTTTGCGCTTGTTACCCTGCTTGTCTTCATAGGTGCGGGTCTGGATGCTGCCTTCGACAATGATCATTTTCCCTTTGGAAAAATATTTAGCTACGAATTCAGCAGTCTGTCTCCACGCAACGACGTCGATAAAATCGGCTTGGCGCTCACGGTCACGGGAAAAGTTGCGGTCAATCGCAATGGTGAAAGAAACGACAGATATACCGTTTGGGGTTTGCCTGAGTTCCGGATCGGCAACCAGACGTCCCATCAGAATCGCTCTATTTAACATTGCGCAACACTCCTTGTCTTATGCTTCTTCCTTTGCAGGTTCTTTTGCGGGTTCCTTCGCAGCGGGAACTTCTTCTTTCGCAACGATCAGGCTGCGCAGGACGCCGTCAGTGATCTTATAGATACGATCAAGCTCGGCCGGGAAATCGGGAGTGGAATTGAAGTTAACAACCACATAATACGCAACCGTTTCATCATTGATGGGATAGGCAAGAGGACGCTGCCCCCAAGTATCCACGCTGATAATTGTCGCATTGTCGGAAATCAGCTTGTTGAATTTTTCAACAAGGGCGTTAACGCTTTCCTCACCGTTTTTTACACTGAATACCATCACAGTCTCGTAGTTTGCTCTAAGCTGTGCCATTTGAACACCTCCTTTTGGACTTTAGGCCCTGCCTCTGATGGGCAGAGCAAGGATGTTATACCGCAAGGCAGAATACTCCCCCGGTTAACCAGTAAATTATAACAGCAGAAAACAGCAAAGTCAAGCCTGTCAAAGGAATAATTTACTTTTTGCGCGCTTTTTTACGGTTGTTTCCTATGCTATAATAAAAAAGACAGATGTCAGAAACAAAGGAGTGTTTTGCATGCGCATTGTAACAGCCGAACAGATGAAATCCATTGAACAGAACGCTGTTTCCTGCGGATTGTCTATGGAGCGGTTAATGGAAAATGCGGGCAGCGCGGCGGCAATGGCGATACGGCGCGAATACGAGGTCGACGGCCGCTATGTTACCATTTTCTGCGGACGGGGCAACAACGGCGGAGACGGATTTGTGGCAGCGAGAAGGCTGTGTCAGGCTGGTGCAAATGTTGCGGTGATTCTGACCGACGGCGCTCCGCGTACGGAACAGGCAAAGTCCATGTACGAGATGATCCGTATGATGGACATTGCAATTTCGGAATATGGAGTAGACCCCCACTACCTTGCCGAGCGGCTGGCGGAAACGGACATTCTTGTCGACGCCATCTATGGGACGGGATTTCACGGCGAGCTGGATGACCGGCACCGGGATATCTGCCGGCTCATGAACGGGGTGGATGTGGACACGGTAGCGCTGGATATCCCAAGCGGCGTTACCTGTGACACAGGCTTTGTCGACAGCTGCGCTGTGAGGGCGGCGATGACGGTGGTGTTTGACAGCAGGAAGCCCGCCTGCGCGTTCCCTGCATCGGGGGAATACTGCGGTAAGGTGGTGCTGGCCGAGATCGGGATACCAGAGGAGGCGTATGAAGGCATCCATTCGGAATTTACCATGGTAGACCAGGAATATGTGTTCAGCCATCTGCAAAAGCGCCGCCGCCGGACGCATAAAGGGGATTACGGAAAGCTGCTGAACGTGGCCGGCTCGCAAAACTATATGGGTGCGGCAATCCTGTCATCTCTGGCGGGAATGCGCACCGGCGCCGGCTATGTCATCCTGGCTTCTTCCAAAGAGGTCTGCCGGACTGCCCTTCCGGAACTTTTGGAGTGCGTGATGCTGCCGCTGAAAGCGACGGCTTCGGGAGCACTTTCCTATGAGTCCATTCCGGAGATATTGTCTGCCGTTCAAAAAAGCTCGGCGGTTTTGGCGGGAAACGGCATGGGCGATTCCGAGGACGCCCAAAGCATTATTTTTGATCTGGTGCGCAAGACCAAATGCCCTCTGATCTTGGATGCGGATGGCATAAACGCAGTTTCCCGGAATATAGATATACTGAAACAGGCGTGCGGCCCTGTCATTCTGACACCCCATCTGATGGAGCTTTCAAGGCTGACAGGCGCTTCGCTGGAGCAGCTCAGGCGGGACGCGCTGACAGTCGGACGCGCTTTTGCCCGGGAATATCAAGTAACCCTGGTTTTGAAAGATGCCTATACCAACACCGTAAGCGCCGACGGGCAGGTGCTGATCAACACCACCGGAAATGCCGGATTGGCAAAGGCCGGCAGCGGGGATGTCCTGGCCGGTATCATCGCCGCGCTTGCCGCGCAGGGATTTTCTCCGGAGATTGCGGCGGCATCCGGCGTCTGGCTTCATGGCGCTGCGGGCGATATGGCGGCCCGTAATGGTTCGCAGTACGGCATGCTGGCGCGCGACGTGATTCAGGCGCTGCCACAGGTATTTCGGGAAAATAACCGGTGACTCTGATTCCATAAAATTGCGGTCGGGAGGGATGAATTGTTGCGGTGGAAATGGGTTCTTGCCGTAGTGTCGGCGGTGCTGGCAATCGGACTTTCCGCCTGCGGTACGGAGAAATTGAATGCGCAGGAACAGGCGCAAATACAGGAAAACCTGAGCAAATCCTATGAAACGACTGCAAAGGTGAAATATCACGATTTCGAAACGGTAATGACCGTTTACAAAAAACCGATGAACTGCGCAACGGTGCGGTTCGAAAGCCCTGAGAACCTGAAGGATTTTAAGCTGACTTACTATACGGATAAAGTTGCGGTTGACTACAAAGAGATGCATTTTGATTTCCTTCCCGACACGCTGCCCGGAAAGGCCGCATCCAGCCTTGTCGTCTCGGCGCTCAATTCAGCGATGAATGACACCGGAGTTACCGTGGAGCAGAAAGAGAAGCAATTGATCGTAGAAGGCGAATTGGACGCGGGCTCTTTTTCCCTGGTGGTCGACCGGGAGAACGGAAATATTTTAAAGCTGTCGATTCCTGCAAGCGAGCTGGAAATGGAGATTCTGAATTTCAAAATTCTGGAATGAAACCTATAAAAATAACAGGGCCTGTACCGCCTGGTACAGGCCCTGTTATTGTCAAAATGGGACGCCTATCAATAGAATGTAAAAGGTACGGAAAGTTTTTGACCTATGATTAAACCGTGCCGGTATCGTTCAAACTACCAGTGGAAGTTTACGAACCAAAGAAATCCACGGAGTGTGATAGACGTGACTGTAAAAAGAGGGGACATCTACTACGCGGACTTAAGCCCGGTAGTAGGTTCGGAACAGGGCGGAGTACGGCCCGTTTTGATCGTTCAGAACGATGTTGGGAATCGTTACAGCCCTACAGTGATTGCGGCCGCAATCACGAGCCAGAAGGAAAAATCAAAGTTGCCAACCCACATTGAGATCAACTCGCAGGCCTGCGGACTCTCAAGGGATTCGGTGGTATTGCTGGAACAAATCCGTACCATTGACAAAAAACGCCTGAAAGAAAGAATGGGACGCCTGGACGATGGCTCTATGGGACAGATAAACCACGCGCTTTCCATTAGTTTCGGATTGGGCGATGCGGGCGGCATTACATAGGCCGCCCATGTCAGGGGGCTGCTGCACTTCGCGCAGCAGCCCTTTTTTATTGCTATTTTACATGCAAACGGCTATAATAATTAAAAATGAATCCTTATTTTCCGAGCGCAAAGGAGTGGCTGAATGCAAAGACCAGTCAAACATGTACGTGATTCGCGTACAGAACAGATACAAATTATTATGCCGCAGCATATCAACGGCTACAACCGGCTGTTCGGCGGACAGCTTGTGGAATGGATTGATATTGTTGCCGGGGTGGTGGCGCGCCGCCACAGCAATTGTAAGGTAACGACTGTATCAATCGATCATCTGCACTTCAAAGCGCCTGCATATGTCGATAATACGATTGTTCTGATCGGGCAGATTACCTATGTGGGCATGACTTCCATGGAAGTGCGCGTAGATACCTTTGTGGAGCATCTGAACGGTGAAAAACAGCTGGTGAACCGGGCTTTTTTGACAATGGTTGCGCTTGATGACCAGGAACGGCCCTCGATCGTCCCCGGGCTGGAGCTCGAAACAGCGCAGGAAAGGCTTGATTGGGAAGCGGGGGAAAAGCGGAGCGCGCTGCGCAAACAGCGCGCTGTCGAGCAGTTCTGAAAAAGCCAAGGCCCGCCAAATCAACCGGCGGGCCATTTGGAATATTATTCACCACGGGTGAGATTTTCCGCACATTTTTTCAGTTCTTCCAGAGAATGAATTTTCATATGGCTTTGTTTCAGGGTTTCCTGCACAATGGCGGGCAGGGAATTGAAATATTGCTGCATTTCGGGACTGTCAGTAAAAAAATCCTGCATGATGGAACCTCCTTAAAAGCTCATTTTCTGTTCGTTAAGACTTTGCACAAAAGCATGCATTTCATTCCGGGAATGTATTTGATGCGTGTGCGAAATAATCTCCTGTTTCTTTTGTTCCGGCAATGTGGCAAAATACTGCATGGCGCCTTCATTTTGTGCCAATGCCATGCCGAAGCCGAGCGGCAGATCACTCATTTTTATCACCCTTACCTAGTCTGTGAATCGGGCAATCCAATTATACGCCCGATTGTATTGACACCGCCATGCGCCTGTGCTAATATAAACTGGAAAAAAGAATAGCTGGGGAGCCTGTGTGCACAAGCTGAGAGGAAATTTTAAATTTCGACCCGAAAAACCTGATTTGGATAATGCCAACGTAGGGAATTCGTGAAAGACAACACATTTCCGTGCAAGCATTATTGCAATCGGAAATGTGTTTTTTATTTTAGGAAAGGGGCAGAAAATGAGATGTGTAATGCAAGCGTAGCGATTCAGGTCCTGCCGGAATCGGAAGGAGAAGAAACCATCCGGATTGTGGATGAAGTGATTGCCTATATCAAAAGCACCGGGCTGAATACATTTGTGGGGCCGTTTGAAACGACGGTTGAGGGGGATTATGACCAGCTGATGGAAATTGTAAAGGAATGCCAGCTGATCTGTATTCGCGCGGGGGCGCCAAGCGTTATGTCTTATGTCAAAATCAATTATAATCCGCAGGGTGTATGGAGCATTGAGAAAAAAACAGGAAAACACCACACGAAATAGGGAATAGAAACCATAAAAAAGGAAAGATTGATACAGATATGAAACAGGTTCAGTTAAAAAAGATGGTTTTCACGGCGCTTTTGGCCAGCCTCGGGTATGTGCTGTCCACATTTGTTTATTTTCCGCGCATGGCGCCGTTCCAGCATTTCGTCAATGTCATTTCCGCGGTATTTCTGGGCCCTGTCGGTGCCGTCTGCTGCGCCGCGCTGACCGGCGGGATGCGCATGCTTTTGAACGGGAGTACCATCCTTGCGGTAACGGGCGCGGTATTTGGCGCAGGCCTGTCCGGCATCCTGTACCGGAAGACGGGCCGGCTTTTCATGGCGGTAATCGGTGAAATAATCGGGACGGGGGTCGTCAGCGCGATTGTGTCTTTCCCGATTATGAAGGTCTTTTATGGCCTGCCGGATGTCTCGCTGTTTACCTACATTCCGTTTTTCCTCCCGGCTTCCGCAATGGGCGCCTTGCTTGCGTTTCTGTTTTTGAAAGCGATCTCGCGGAGAATGAGTGTTGCCGATATGCGTGCAAAGCTGATCGGAAAAGAAAAGGAGAAGATTCATGTTTGAGGAAATTTTAAGCCGGTTGGCGGAGCAAAAGCCAATCGTGCATTGCATTACCAATTTTGTAACCGTTAATGACTGCGCCAACATTGTTCTTGCGAGCGGAGGCTCCCCGACGATGGCGCACGACGTGGGGGAAGTCGGGGAAATCACCGAGATGTGTCAAAGCCTTGTGCTGAATATGGGCACCCTCGGCGATGATTTGGAGGCGATGATCGCCGCGGGCAAAAGGGCCAACGAACTTGGGCATCCGGTGGTGCTTGATCCCGTGGCGGTGGGTGCGTCAAAGCTGCGTACAAGCGCTTACCGCCGTTTGGAAAGCGAGGTTCAGTTTTCCGTAATCCGTGGGAATATCTCTGAAATCAAGGCAATTGCGACCGGTTCCGGTTCCACAAAGGGCGTGGATGCTAATGACCTTGATACCGTGCGGGAGGATACGCTTGACCAGGCGGTCCAGATGGCGAAAACACTGAGCCGGAAAACGGGGGCGGTTATCGCCGTTTCCGGCGCTATCGATATTGTGGCGGACGGGGAGAAGGCATATGTGATCCGGAACGGGCACCCGATGATGGCGCGCATTACCGGTACGGGCTGTATGCTGACTGCTTTGATCGGTGCGTTCTGCGGCGCAAATCCCGGCAGGATTTTGGATTCCGCCGCTGCAGCGGTTTGTTCGATGGGGGTCTGCGGGGAACTGGCCCACGCTAAAACCGTTCGGACGGAAGGCGGCACACTGAGCTTCCGCACCTACCTGATCGACTATATAAGCAACCTGACACAGGAAAGACTGAACGGAGGGATGAAGCTTGAAATTCGATAGGAACTCCCTGCTGCTGTACGCAATCACAGACCGCACCTGGTTAAACGGCAAAAGCCTGGCCGGTGAAGTGGAGAAGGTGTTGCAGGCGGGCGCCACCTTTTTGCAGCTGCGGGAAAAAGACCTGGACAAAGAACGCTTTTTGCAGGAAGCAAAGGAAATCAAAAAGCTGACCGACCGGTATCATGTCCCGTTTGTGATCAACGATAACGTGGAGGTTGCCATTGCCTGCGGCGCGGACGGTGTTCACGTAGGGCAAAGCGACATGCAGGCACGGGATCTTCGGCGGCTGCTTGGCCCCGATAAGATCATCGGCGTTTCTGTCCGCACGGTGGAACAGGCTCGGATTGCAAAGGAAAGCGGCGCGGATTATATCGGCGTGGGCGCCGTATTCGGCACGACAACTAAAAAAGACGCGAACTATGTCACGTTTGAAGAACTCAGAGAGATCTGCGCCGGCGCCGGGATTCCGGTTGTGGCAATCGGCGGAATCAATGAAACAAATCTCATGCAGCTCAAAGGCAGCGGAATCGACGGGGTTTCGGTGATTTCCGCTATTTTCGCGAAACCGGACGCAGCGGCCGCTACAAAAAACCTCCTTGCGCTGGCAAAGGCAATGCAGGAGGCATAGATGGAAAGGGAATACGCGATTTTTGATTTGGACGGCACGTTGCTGGATTCTATGCAGGTATGGAGAAATCTCGGAAAAAACTATCTGCTGTCCAAAGGGGTCAGGCCGCCGGAGAACCTGCTGGAAATCCTGAAAGCGCAAACGCTTGAGGAATCCGCCGACTATTTTCGTAACGACTTGGGGCTCTCCGGTACCGCGGAAGAAATCCTGAAAGGGATTCACGGGATGATTACGCGGGAGTATGCCGAAACGATTCAGGCAAAGCCTTTTGCGCGCGATTATCTTGAAAAGCTGCATACATACGGCCAAAAACTCTGTGTTGCAACCGCGACGCCCGCCAATCTTGCGGTATTTGCGTTAAAACGCCTTGGCCTTTTTCAATATTTTTCGTTTATATTGGATTGCGCCGAGGCGGGAAGCGGCAAAAGCAGCCCGGATATCTACCTTCAGGCTGCCGGCAGGCTCGGCGCACCGATTGAGGCATGCGCGGTTTATGAAGATGCGCTGCACGCCATAAAAACCGCAAAGACCGCCGGATTTTATGTCATAGGCGTACAGGATGCATCCGCTTCGCAGGACGAGGCGGAAATCCGGATTCTGTGCGACCGGTATATCCGCTCTTACGAAGAGCTTCTGGAAAAATGAACTGGAGGAATCAATCGTGAAAAAAGTGCTCACTATAGCGGGATCGGACTGCAGCGGCGGGGCGGGAATCCAGGCGGACATCAAGACCATCACCGCCCATAAAATGTATGCCATGAGCGTCATAACTGCGCTGACCGCGCAAAACACCACAGGTGTGGCGGGGGTGATGGACGCAACGCCGGAATTTGTGGAACAGCAGATGGACATGGTGTTTACCGATATCAGGCCGGACGCCGTAAAGATCGGGATGGTTTCCAATAAAGATATCATCGTCTCCATCGCCAAAAAACTGCGGGAATATGACGTCCGCCCTGTGGTTCTGGACCCGGTCATGGTTGCAACCAGCGGAAGCCGGCTGCTCAAGGACGACGCGATGAACGCGTTAATCGGACAGCTTTTTCCGCTTGCCACCTTGATCACACCGAATATACCGGAGGCGGAATGCCTTTCCGGGATGGACATTCAAAACAGGCCGGATATGACCAAAGCCGCTGAAAAGATTGCGGAGTTCTATCAGGGCGGAATCCTGATAAAAGGCGGGCATATGGCAGACTGCAGCGACGACCTGTTTTGGATGCAGGGGAAAGAAGTCTGGTTTCAAAGCGAGAAAATTGACAATCCGAATACGCACGGAACCGGCTGCACCCTGTCCTCCGCGATTGCCTGCGGCCTGGCGGCAGGCTACAGCCTGGAACAAAGCATACAAAATGCAAAAGCGTATATCACCGGGGCGCTCAGGGCAAATCTCAACCTTGGGGCGGGGAGCGGCCCGCTGGACCACTGCTGGCGGCTGTAATCACGAAATGCCATTCCGGTCTGTTTGCACACAAACCGGAATGGCATTTTGCTTGAATCGGCAGTATTGCTATGATATACTAATATCGGAAGTATAGTTTGCACAAAAAGGAAAGGAATAAGGCTGATTCATGAAGTATGATGTGGTTTTATGGGATTTTGACGGCACACTGGTAGACACCTCGGAGGGGATCTTTGAGTCCCTCGGGATTGCATTCGCACGGATGGGGCAGCCGGTGCCTGAACTGCCGATACTTCGCAAGTTTATCGGCCCGCCTATGCTGTATTCGTTTCAGACGTTTCTTGACTTTTCTGCGGAGCAGGCGGAGGAAGGTGTCCGGCGGTTCCGGGAAGATTATGAAACAAGGGGGATTTATAACGCCCGCGTGTATGATGGGCTGAGGGAACTGAATTCTCGGCTGCGTTCGGAAGGAACCAAAATTGGCGTTGCGACATTGAAGCCGGAGCGGATGGCAAAACTCCTGCTGGCTCATCTCGGGTTCGATGCTCTAATCGACGTTTGTGTCGGCACCGATGGAGATGAGAGCTCTGATATCACCAAAGCCGGTATTATTCTGGAAGCGATGCACAGGCTGGGCTGCCGGGACAAGTCCCGCGCCGTGCTGATTGGGGATACCATCTATGATGCCGTGGGCGCGAAAGAAGCGGGTATCGACTTTCTGGCGGCCGCATATGGATTCGGCATCGATGAAGAACGGGACAGGCCGGGCAGCATTGGGATCGCGCATAACGCGGAAGAAATCGGCAGAATTTTGAGGGAATCATAAGGAGATTTTATTGTCAAAAAGATGAAAAAGTTGTACAATAAAATCACTGAATCTACCATTATCTGAAACGGGGAGAGTCTGTTATGGATGCGTCTTTGAATGCGGTTATTGAAAAGAAAATCAACAGGACGATCGGGAATTTGCAGAATAACAAGATGGATGCTTATTATGCCAAGACCTGCAAGGAGGCCATTCATCTGATCGATCAGCTCTGCGAGAAAGGCGAGTCGGTCGCGGTGGGCGGTTCCATGACGTTGTTTGAATGCGGAGTCATTGACCATCTTCGTTCCGGAAAGTATCAGTTCTTCGACCGCTATGCACCGGGCGCGGATGTGGGGAAAATATTCCGCCAGGCTTTCTTCTGTGATACATTTTTTACCAGCAGCAATGCGATTACCGAGCAGGGCGAACTTTATAATGTCGACGGAAACGGAAACCGCGTGGCCGCGATGATTTTCGGGCCTAAAAGCGTGATTGTAGTAGCCGGTTACAATAAAATTGTTGCCGATCTGGAAGCGGCAAGACGCCGTGTATTTGATATTGCGGCTCCCGCCAACGCCATGCGTCTGGATAAAAAGACGCCCTGCAAGGTATTGGGGGCCTGCCAGAACTGCCGCAGTGACGACCGCATCTGTGCGGACTACGTCATTCATGACCAGCAAAGCGTCAAGGGCCGTATAAAAGTCATCCTTGTGGGCGAACAGCTGGGCTACTGACAGATGGATTCAGGCTATCAAAGAGGATTGCGAGGTGTTTGTGTTGTTTGACAGGTTTTCCAAACGTTTGGCCGCCGTATCGGCTGCGCTGATGCTGACAGTCTGTATGGGGG
>JAEXAZ010000101.1 GCA_023394255.1 Bacillota bacterium
CACCTGCCCGGCTCCCACCCGCTCGCCTTTACTGACAATCGGGCGCTGATTGATGCAGGTGCTCTGGTTGGAACGCAAAAACTTGATCAGATGGTAGGAATGCCGTTCGCCCTGGTCGTCGCGGATCACGATTTCATTCGCGGACACGGCGTCAACGACGCCCGCCTGCTTTGCGACCACAACGACGCCGGAGTCGACTGCGGATTTATATTCCATACCGGTGGCAACAATCGGCGCCTCCGGTTTCAGCAGGGGCACCGCCTGACGCTGCATGTTTGCGCCCATCAGCGCGCGGTTCGCGTCATCGTTTTCCAAAAACGGGATCATCGCGGTCGCGACGGACACCACCATTTTCGGCGAAACATCCATGTAGTCGACCTTTTCCCGTTCACAGATCATGACGGAGTCGCGGTAACGCACACTGACCTTTTCATTGACAAAACGGCCTTCTTCATTCAGCGGCTCGTTGGCCTGTGCAACGATATACATGTCCTCAATATCCGCAGTCATATACTCTACATCGTCAAGAACCATTCCGGTCGCTTTATCCACCCGTCTGTATGGGGCCTCGATAAAACCGTACTCATTGATTCTCGCAAAAGACGCAAGGTAGGAAATCAGGCCGATGTTCGGGCCTTCGGGCGTCTCAATCGGGCACATGCGGCCATAGTGGCTGTAATGCACGTCGCGGACCTCAAATCCCGCGCGGTCACGGGAAAGGCCTCCGGGGCCCAGCGCGGACAGGCGGCGCTTATGCGTCAGCTCGGCGAGCGGGTTTGTCTGATCCATGAACTGGCTCAGCGGAGAAGAACCGAAAAACTCTTTAATAGATGCCACTACCGGGCGGATATTGATCAGTGCCTGCGGGGTAACGACATCCATATCCTGCGCCTGCGTCGCCATGCGTTCACGGATCACGCGCTCCATACGGGAAAAGCCGATTCGGAATTGATTCTGAAGCAGCTCGCCGACCGAACGGATACGGCGGTTGCCCAAGTGGTCGATGTCGTCCACGGTCCCGACGTCATGGCCAATCCCGCAGAGATAATTGATGGATGCGAAAATATCGTCTTTTATAATGTGTTTGGGGATCAGTTCGTCACGGCGCGCTGCAATCTGAACCTTCAGCTCGTCGTCATTCTGGCAGTTCTCCAGGATCTCGCGCAACACCACGAAGCGGACCTTTTCATTGATCCCAAGCTCCGCGCAGTCGAACTGAACAAAGTTCCTGAGATCCACCATGCCGTTGGAAAAAACTTTGATCTCGCGTTCGCCGTCTTTGATATAAACGGTATCCACGCCGCATCTGCCGATTTTTTCGGCAAGCTCGCGGGACAGGACGGTATCCGGCTCGGCGAGCATTTCGCCGGTCAGCGGGTCTACAACCGGGCGGGCTGCGATACGGCCCATAATCCGCGGCGTGATTGCGAGTTTTTTATTGTATTTGTAACGCCCGACCTTGGAAAGGTCGTAACGGCGCGGGTCGAAGAACAGGGAATCGATATGGCTTTGGGCGGAATCCACCGTCGGCGGCTCGCCGGGGCGCAGTTTGCGGTAAACCTCAAGCAGCGCTTCCTCCATATTGACGGTGCTGTCCTTTTCCAAAGTCGAGAGAATCCGCTCGTCGTCGCCGAAAAAGCCTATAATCTCGTCATTGGAAGCAAGCCCCAGCGCACGGATAAAGGTAGTTACCGGCAGTTTGCGGTTTTTATCGATGCGCACATAAAAGACATCATTGGAATCGGTTTCATATTCCAGCCACGCGCCTCGGTTGGGGATAACGGTGGCTGTGAACAGCTGTTTTCCGCTCTTATCGTGAGAAGAACCATAGTAAACGCCCGGGGAACGGACCAACTGGGATACAATAACACGCTCCGCACCATTGATGATGAATGTGCCGCTGTCAGTCATCAGCGGAAAGTCTCCCATGAATATGTCTTGCTCTTTTACCTCGCCGGTCTCCTTGTTCAAAAGGCTGGCCCTGACCCTCAAAGGCGCGGCGTAGGTCGCGTCGCGTTCCTTGCACTCCTCGATGGTGTATTTCGGTTTGTCGTCCAGACGGTAGTCGATGAAATCCAACACGAGATTTCCCTGATAGTCAGTGATCGACGAGACGTCCTTAAACACCTCTTTCAGCCCTTCATCAAGAAACCACTGATAGGAATTCTTCTGGACTTCAATGAGGTTTGGCATCTGCAGCACCTCATTGATGCGAGAAAAACTCATACGAGTCGTTTTGCCTTGCTTTACTGGCTTGACATTCACCATAGGCTTTTGCTCACTCCATTCATCTGATTTGCCCGGCAAAATTTCACCTTTGCCGGGCATGGTCCTCCATGCCCCGCGGACATTTGGAAAAATCTATCACAATGTTGTGCAAAATTTATAAGATTTCCAACCAACGCCTATAAATTTTGCAAATCACTATTGCCAAACCTGTCGAAACATGTTATACTCTTTATAGTTTAATGCAAAATTAGCCATTTTGATACAGTATATTAGTCTACCATACTTCATTATGGTTGTCAATACAATTTTATAAACCCCAAAAGAAAATCCATGCGAACACGCATGGATTTTTTGTTGTTTTGTCCTTTCGGACTACAAATTGTAGAGAACCGGAACCAAAACCGGCACCAGCGCCGTGAGCACCACGCCTGTGATAACCGCCATCAGGGCGGTTTCATGATCGGTGGATTTCGCGATGGCGGGAAGCGTGGTATCCATGGCGGTCGCCCCGGACGGCGCGATGGCCGCGTAACGGCCGCAGTATTTCGCCACAAGAGGAATCAGTAAATAGGAAAGCAGTTCCCGGAACATATTCGTCATAAATGCAACGGTACCGAGCCGGGGGCCTCCCAGTTCACGCAGAATCACCGCCGAAACACTGTAAAACCCAAAGCCGGAGGAAATCGCCGCGCTGACATTCGGCGCGTCGCCAAGGAGGATCCCCAGCAGGACTCCTCCCGAAATCGACCCGGCCGCCACGCCCAGCGGAATTGCCAGAATCTTGATGTGATACTCCCGTATCTTCCGAAACACCGTTTTATTGGTGCCCACTTCAATGCCGACGGAAACAAGCAGAATCATCAGCGCGTAGGACATCAGCGTATCCATGCCCGCCGTCATCTCCGGGGACAGAAACAGGCCGCCGCACAAAATCCCAAGGGCAAGGCTTCCCAATGCGACAAAAATCATTTGTCATCCTCCCCCTTTTTCATGACGGCTCTGCATAAAAGGAATACGGCCAGCACAGACCCCGCGATGGTCACCATCGCATAGAGGAATGCTTTCACGCCCGCGCCGCGCAGATCCGCAAAGAAAGTGGGGCTGCCCGCCATGGACGCGCCCATTGAAAACAGGGTAAGCGCAATGCCCGCGATCTGCAGCCAGCCGTTTGCCTTCAGCCATTTGAGGGGAAAAACAGTTGCGCCGATGACAATGCCGATCACAAAAAAGACAATCAGTGAAAACGGCCCCAAGAAGTCAAACAAAATACAAACATCCTGTCATTCAAAATTGCGTGCGGCCCGCTATTCCGCCTCCGCGTAGGCCTTAAACGCACAGTAGGTGGCATAAACGTCGTTTTTGGAAACCACTTCAAACGGTGCGTGCATCGAGAGCACCGGTACGCCGACATCCACCACGTCCACATTCAGTTTGGCAACATATTTCGCGACCGTCCCGCCGCCGCCGCCGTCGACCTTCCCAAGTTCGCCGGTCTGCCAGGAGATTTTCGCGTCGTCCAGCATGCGGCGCACGGAAGCCATGAATTCCGCCGAGGCCTGGCTTGTGCCGTATTTCCCGCCCGAGCCGGTATACTGGGTGACAACCACGCCGTAGTTGAGATAGGCGCAGTTGCGCTTTTCCATTGTGTCCCCGAAGGTCGGGTCAAACGCGGCGTTGACATCCGCGGAAAGGCAGGTCGATTTCGACAGCACTTCCCGCGCGTCCGCATCCTGCTGTGCCGCTAGATCCGCCACAAAATATTTGAGATAGTAGGAATCCAGGCCGGTGTTCCCGTCCGAACCGGTCTCCTCCTTGTCGGCAAAAACAGTGACCGTGGTATACGGGGGATTCTTGATTTCCAGCGACGCCATCAGCGATGTGTAGGCGCAGACGCGGTCGTCGTGACCGTACGCGCCGACCATCGAGCGGTCAAATCCGAGGTCCCGCGCTTTAAACGCCGGCACCATCGAGAGCTCCGCGGAAAGGAAATCCGCTTCCACAATGCCGTACTTCTCATGCAGCAGGCGGTGGATGTTGAGTTTCACTTTTTCACTGATCTTGTCGTCCTTGAACGGCCGGCAGCCGATCAGGACATTCAGTTCCTCGCCCTTCAGCCCGTCCTTGAGGTTCCGCTTCATCTGCTCGGCGGCAAGATGCGGCAGAAGGTCGGTTACGGTAAAGACGGGATCGCCTTCCTCCTCGCCGAGGGCAACGCGAAGGGTTTCCCCGTTCTTTTTCACAATCACACCGTGCAGCGCAAGCGGAATGGTTCCCCACTGATAGCGCTTGATGCCGCCGTAGTAGTGTGTCTTAAAGAGCGCCAGCTGGGCCTCCTCATAAACAGGGTTGGGCTTCAGATCCAGACGGGGGGAATCAATATGGCTCGCCATAATGCGTACGCCGTCGGTAATCGGTTTTTCCCCGATGGTTGCGAGCAGCAGCGCTTTCCCGCGGTTATTGCGATAGACCCGGTCTCCGGGCCGGTAATTCTTCGTGCGGTCAAATTCCGTATAGCCTGCCGCCTGCGCCATTTCAATCATGGCAGAGACCGCTTCGCGCTCCAGCTTGCAGCGGTCCAGAAACGTTTTATAAGGCTCGCAGAAAGCCTGCGCGGCTTCCTCTGCCGCATCGTCGTTCGTCATGCCCATATTCTTGCGGTTCAGCAGAAGTTCTTCCTGCAAAAGCTCGCCCTGGGTTTTTTCTTTCTCCATCAAGATTCCTCCCTGTCAATACAAATTTATAAATCATAAAGCTTTCGGTAGATTCCCATTGTCTTGGTTACCTTCGCCACATAGGCCGCCGTATCCTGATACGGGATATTGGTCACTGTCTTCCCGTCCGGCGTATAGTCGCTGTTTGCCAGCCACTTTTTCACACTTCCCCAGCCCGCATGATACGCGCACAGCACATTTTCAGGCTTGGAAAACTCATCCTGCAACAGTTTCAGCATCGTGGTCCCGTAATCGATGTTGACCGCCGGGTCGAACAGCAGGTCGTGGTCCAGCCCGGAGGCCTCCCCGCGGCGCATCTGGACCCAGTCAAACGCGTCCGGCATCAGCTGCATCAGCCCCCGCGCGCCGACACTGGACACCGCTTCGGGGTCAAAGCCGCTTTCCGTGCGGACAACCGCATAAACCAGCGCACGGTCAAGCCCTTTTTCAGCACAGGCTTTGTCAATCAAATCCGAATATTTCATCGGGTACGCGCTGCGGTAATACTGCTCAAACCCGTATCTTGAGGCAAAAATTCCGCCGAATACGGCAAGGAGCAGCAAAAACAGTTCAAAAATTGTCTTCCGTACATGTTTGCTCACGAGTGCCCTCCGTGTCAAGCGTTCAGTTCGCCGAATTCCCCTGTGTCACCCGGAACCTGATCAGCAGTTTCCCGTCCGCCCGGCAACCCATTTTCCAAACGTTCGCAAAGCTCTATGAACGCAAGGCGAAGCGCATCCACATCTTCGTCGTTATAGAGGACTTCATCGGCACGGGAAATATAAAAATCATCCCCATTCTGCGCTTTGATGCGGCGCGCGGCCGCTTCCTCCGTCATATGATCGCGGCTGATAATCCGCGCCGTCCGGGTTTCTTCCCCGGCAATCACCGCAACCACCAGATCGCATTCCTTATCCAGACCCGATTCAAACAGGGTTGGCGCGTCCAGAACAAGGAACGGCACCCCGCGCTTCTCCGCATCCTTTAGTTTATGCGTGATCGCTTCAATGATGTACGGAAAGGTGATTTCATTCAGGCGCCGCAGCTTGCTTTTATCCCCAAAGCAAATGGCCGCCAGCTTTTCCCGGTTCAGTGTCGCGTCGGGATGGATGACCTCCGTTGAAAATTCCAAAACCAGATCGGAAAGGCAGAGATTCGATGTTTCCATCGCTTCCCGCGCCACCGCATCCGCATTAATCACTTCATAGCCGTGTTCGGCAAACATCCGGCTGAGGGTGGACTTTCCGGCGCCGCTCTGGCCCGTCAGCCCCACCACGGTCGTTCCTCCTGTTTCCTTCAAATTGCAGCCTCCTAATCTATCTCACAGCCGGATCTCGTCAAATCCCGCGGCACGCAAAAGCCGGTTGTAAACGGCCTGCCCGATTCCTTCGCCGTCCGCGATCCGGACGTAGACCAGCTTCATTTGTTCTTTATCCACCTGCCGCAGCGCGTCGAACAGATGCCTTGCCTGTGACGCCGCGTCCCCTTTTACGCCGTAAACGATGCACGGCCTGGAAAATTGGGATTCCTCCCCCGAAAAACATAAAACTCCAAAATCGCCGGACTGTCCGCCGATAAACTGGCGGAACGCTTCCAGCGCCCCGCGCACAAGCACTACCCGCGCCCTGGGGGAATAGTGCTTATATTTCATTCCGGGAGACGGCGCCTTGCGGTCGTCCGAAAGGTGCCGGAACACACCCGCGTCAAGCCGGATATCCGGGAGAACCTCCCGCAGCATTTCCAGCGTCACGGCGCCGGGCCTGAGCACCGCGGGGGGCGTTGTGCAGAGCGTCAGCACCGTGGATTCCACACCAACCTCACAGCTGCCGCCATCCACAATCGCCTCGACACGCCCGGCCAGGTCATCGATGCAGTGCTGCGCGCAGGTCGGACTGGGAGAACCGGAAAGGTTCGCGGAGGGCGCCGCCAGCGGCACGCCGGAGAGACGGATCAACTCCCGCGCGACAGGATGCGACGGCATCCGGATCGCGACGGTGTCCAGCCCGCCCGATGTCTCATGCGGCACCAGATCGGATTTTTCCATGATTACAGTCATCGGCCCGGGCCAGAATTTTTCCGCCAGCCGGTATAACGCTTCGGGAACCCGCTTTACCAGCGGCGGAATCTCCCGGATGTCCGAAACGTGTACGATCAGCGGGTTGTCGCTCGGGCGCCCTTTCGCCGCGTAAATGGCGGAAGCGGCACGGGGATCGAGCGCGTTTGCCGCAAGCCCGTAAACCGTTTCGGTCGGGATTGCCACCAGATGCCCCGCGGCAAGCAGCCCGGCGGCTTCCTTTAAAACCGCTTCATCCCGCTGTGTATGAGTTATCTTTAGCAATTTGGTCTGCAAAATTACATCTCCGTTAAATTGGTGTTCCGCGCTGTCAATCTTCCGCCGACGCCTGCAGCTTCTCCGCCTGATCGAACGTGATCAGCGCGTCGATCAGTTCGGTGAGATCCCCGTTGAGGATGGAATCCAGCTTATAAAGGGTCAGCCCGATGCGGTGGTCGGTCATGCGGCCCTGCGGATAGTTGTAGGTGCGGATGCGTTCGGAACGGTCTCCGGTACCCACCTGCAGTTTCCGCTCCGACGCGATCTTGTCGTTCTGCTCGCGCACCTTGATGTCAAGCAGGCGGGAACGCAGAACCTTCAGCGCCTTATCCTTATTTTTATACTGGCTGCGTTCGTCCTGGCATTCCACAACCATGCCGGTCGGCAGATGGGTCACGCGGATGGCGGAGGAGGTCTTGTTGACATGCTGGCCGCCCGCGCCGCTGGAACGGAATACGTCGATCTGCAGGTCCTTGGGGTCAATTTCCAGTTCGACCTCCTCCGCTTCCGGCAGTACGGCGACCGTTACGGTGGAGGTATGGATGCGCCCCTGCGTTTCGGTTTCGGGCACGCGCTGGACACGGTGGACCCCGCTTTCAAACTTCAGGCGGGAATAGGCGTTCTCGCCGTTGATAGAGAAGCTGATTTCCTTATAGCCCCCCAGTTCCGTCTCGTTGGCATTCAGAACCTCCCAGTTCCAGCCCAGGGAATCCGCATACATGGTATACATACGGA
>JAEXAZ010000112.1 GCA_023394255.1 Bacillota bacterium
CCTGTTTACTCTCTGATTCCGTATAATGCAAGCACCGTCGGGAGCACCTCGTCCAGTGCGTATTTTCCAACTTTTTCGCGCGCAGCCGCGCCATACCGCGCGCGCAGCTCCGGGCGCCGGTAAAGCGCCAGCAGTTTTTCCGCCAGATCGTCGGCATGCCCCGATTTGAAAAGCAACCCTGTCTCCCCGTCCCCAACCAGCTCCCGATGGCCTTTCACGTCGCTTGCCACCGCAGGCAGGCCGCAGGCCATCGCCTCCATCAGGTGGAACGGCAGCCCTTCCGAAAGGCTCGGCGTTACCGCCGCGTCGCACAGCGGATAAATCTCCGCCATGTCGGCCACCTGCCCCTCAAAACGGATCCGCTTTTCCATCCGCAGAGCGCAGGCCAGCTCCCGGCAGTCCTCGAGAAGGGCTCCGGACCCGGCAAGCAGCAGGCGCGCATCCGGCATTTCCGGCGCCGCTTTTGCAAAAGCCTGTATCAGAAGCCGCTGATTTTTCCGCTTCGAAAATTCCGCGGCATAGACAAACAGAACTTCTTCCTCGCCAAACCCGGCCTCTGAACGGCGTTTTCCGCGCTCTTCCGATGAAGCAGGCGCGAACCGCTCCCTATCAAAGCCCATCCCGTTGATGGCGCATAACCTGCCGTGGGAAAGCCGGTACCGTCTGGCAAGCTCATAATCTTCCCCGTTCATGGTCATCAGTAGATCGGTTACCCGGGCACAGAGCTTTTCAGGCAGCAGGTAAGCCCATTTGCGCGGTCCCTGCGCCTCGGAGAATAAATATCCATGGCAGGTATAGAACACTTTGGGACGGTCGCGCAGCAGCAGCACGGCCGCCCTGGCCACCGCCCCCGCCAGCGTTGTATGCGCGCTGAGTATCTCGAACTGTTCGCGCTTCATCAGCGCGCGCGCTTTGATAATCGCTTCCAGGTTGCGGAAACTGAAAAGGCGTTTCTGGAAGGGCAGTTCGACCACATGGTCGGCATACGGCACCGCCCCGGAACTGCCGGCCGCAACCCATACTTCATAGCCCTGTTCCCGGAATGCCTTCAGATACGGCAGATGGAAATTCCTGATGTGGGAAAGGGTCGAGGCGCAGAATAAGATCTTTTTATAAATTGTTTCCGCCTCCTGTATCGCTTATTACCGGCGTCCCCCAACTCTATGTAGATCGCGCCTTCGGCGCCGCGTTTTCATACGCCAAAACCGGCCGGTCAATCCTCCTGAGCGCCTGCCCGCGAGGTTTTGGAGGAGGACTGTCTCGACGAGGAAGCGCTTTTTGACGTGCTCTTTACGACCGGCAGCAGGTCATCCGGTTCCTCCCCGTCCGTCTTATCCTTATCGGACGATTTAGAAGACGTTGATTTGGTTGAGGAGGAAGATTTCTTTTTCTTCGCCTTGGAAGAGGGCTTGTCCCCCGGATCAGATTCTTCCCCGTCTTCCTCCTCATCCGTTTCTTCGTCTTCGGAGGAGGAAGGCTGCGGATGGGCTTTTGCCCATTCCAGCGCCGCCTCCTGCTGCGCCCGCGCAATCCGGTTCGCGACTTCCTCCGGCACGGCATAGGTGTCCGGATCAAAGGTTCCATATAAAAACTCATGCAGAATCCTTGCGTTTTCCTTAAAATCCAGCAGCATCAGGCTGCGCCCGTCCGATGACAGCTTGTTGCCGAAAGTTCCCGGCAGCGGCAGTGACATCTGTTTAAGCTTCACGCCGAGAAAGAACGGAGCCTTGGGGAGCAGCGAACTGATTTCTTTTTTAGTCATATTCGTCTGCACAAGCGGAAGGGTCTTATCCAGCAGATTATTGATCTGCAGCAGGTTCAGATGCCTGGTCTGCTCCAGAGCCGCCTGCAGGACCGTGCGCTGGCGCTGCATGCGGTGCCAGTCATCATCAATAAACCGTTCCCGGGCGTATTGCAGCGCATCGTAGCCGTCCAGATGGTTAAGCCCCGGGTATACCCGGTGTTTCGTTGACGCGTTGGTATAGATTTCTCCATTAAGCGCGGCCGCCTCGGTTTCGGTCAGCGTAATATCCACGCCCCCGATTGCGTCAACGAGCTGTGCAAAAGCGTGAAAATTTACCCTGGCATAGCGGTCAACATCCACATCAAACTGCTTGCTGACGGTTTTCAGCATCAGATTTGCCCCGCCATAGCGGAACACATGGGTAAGCCAGTCGTCTTCCTGTCCTTCAATCGGAACGCCGATTCCGCGTTCCAGGCTCACCAGCCGGGCGGTATGGTCTTTCAGGTTGAGGCTTAACAGCATTGTACAGTCCGAACGGGCGTCCTCGCTGAATTTCTCCGACCGCTCATCCGTTCCGAGGAGCAGGATATTAAAATACTTTTGCCCGCCAAACCCGGAAACGGTATTCTGCGGTTCCGTCTGATCCGTCTGGTTTCCGGAATTATCCACATAATTGATTTTATCCAGCTTGGACTGCAAATACTCCCACGCGCCGAACGCTAAAAGCAGCACCAAAGCCACGATACCGATCAGTACCGTGTATCTGGTGGCCCTAAATTGTCCGAATTTATGATCCTGATCCATGATAATGCGCCTTTCACTGTGCACACGATGATGACAGGCCTTTCGCTGTATCCGCACACCGCCATCATCGTATTCCTTATAATAAAACGGTTCTGATTATATATGCTTTGTCAATTCCTGTCAATCAAAGAATTCATCAAATACAGCTCTTCTCCCGAATTCTGTGTAACAATACCACAATCCGGTTACAGTTCCTCCGACTCATTGACAAATCCTTTTGCCAATGTCATCATGAGGATTTTAAGATCCAGCATAAAAGACCAGTTTTCAATATAAAACAGATCGCACCTGACACGTTCGACGATCGAGGTGTCCCCTCGCCAGCCGTTTACCTGCGCCCATCCCGTAATACCCGGCCGGACAAGATGCTTGAGCATATATAAAGGGACTTCGTCTCTGAATTTTTCCACAAAGAACGGCCGCTCAGGCCGCGGGCCTACCAGGCTCATCTCCCCCTTGAGAACGTTCACGAGCTGCGGCAGCTCATCGATGCTGTATTTGCGGATAAACGCGCCAAACCTCGTGCGCCTGCAGTCGTTCCGGCACCCCCAGGTTGTCATGTCGCCCTGGTCCCGAGCCTGCATGGAACGGAATTTATACATTGTAAATTCTTTCCTGTTGCGTCCGATCCTCTGCTGGCGATAGATGACCGGCCCCGGCGAAGAAATACGGATGCAGAGTGCGGTCAGCAGCATGAGCGGAGAAAGCACGATCAGCAAAAACAGGGAGCCCAAAATATCCAGGCTGCGCTTCATCAGGCTGTTCATCAAATTATCCAGAGGGATTCTGCGCACATTGATCAGCGGAATTCCGTCAATCTCATCCACATGGGGGTGCGCCGGCATATACTTTGAATAGAAGGGAAGCAGGCTCGATTTTACCCCCTCGCGCTCGCAGACTTCGATGATTTCCCCCAGCAGCGGTAAATCGCCATAGTCCAGAGAGATGACAACCTCATCCACCCGGCATGTTTTTAAAAACGATTCCAGCATGGAAATCTGGCCTATGTAATTGATTCTGCGTTTTTCCTCCGGGCTTATCCTGTTGCTGAGATACCCAATCACATCGTAGCCGTAATTGCGGTTCGCCGTTATTTTATCAAATAGTTCCCCCGACGTATAATTCCAGCCGACAATCAGCAGGCGCTTCAGAGTATAGCCTTTCTGCCGGAGAGAGCGCAGAAACAACCGGATGAAAATGCGCAGCGTCGCAGACAGGACGGTGTTGATCAGCGCAAACAGCAGAATCACCATACGGGAAAGATCCACTACCCGCAGAAAAAAACTGAGCACAAAAATAAATACCAATCCGACCAGATTGGCACTGATAACTTTTTCTGCCTCCGCCAGCAACGGTTTATAGCTGAGCAGATCATACAGTTCGAACACACTATAAATCAAAAAATAAACCGGAAGGATCAGTACCATCATCCGCATATAATAATCCAGGCCGAAAACTTCCCAAAACCCGCGGAACACGTAAAAACGGATTCCGAACGCCGTTATAATGGAAATCAGGCCGATTATGACATCCGCACATTTCAGCAGCGTCACAAAACTGTGTTGATTTTCCTTAACCATATTTTTATTCCCTTTTTATCGCGTTTGTTCATATTTTATATCTTTTATCAATAGGTTCTCCATATCTGAAACCCCAATTCTGCAATTATAGTCTAAACGAAAATTCTGTCAAGTTTCGACAACGCTTAAAAAGTTGCCCGGCAGGCAACTTTTATGCTTTTAAAAAAACCGCATAGGAACCGGGAAGGGTTCCTGTGCGGTTTTATTGTGTTTTTCATTAGAAAAAAGCACAATTTCCAAGCTAAATTTTTGAGTTATCACAATACCGGTGGATAAAAAAATTTTCAATTTTGTCACATTTTACATGTGTTCCCCGTCTAATTTATGCCAAACAAAATTGAAGGAGGTTTTTTCTATGGTTCTTAAAATTCCAAAAATCATGAAATCAGCTTTGAGTTTCCTTATGACAGCAGCGCTTATCCTGCTGTCGGCATTCCCCGTGGTGTCGTTCGCGGCGGGCGGGCTGACCCTTTCCACGACTTATCCCGGTATTATGGTCAAAGCCGGCGAAAATGTGAATTTTTCTCTGGAAATCGCCAACGGCAGCGGCGCGGGGCAGAACGTCGCGCTTTCGGTCGAATCCATTCCGGACGGATGGAAGGGGTATTTCGAAGGTTCGGGCAAACTGGTGAGCCGCGCCTATGTAAATCCCAACAACCCCGCAAGCGTTAATTTTAATGTGCAGGTTCCCGCGGATGCCGCGGAGGGCAGCTATCAGATCGCCCTGAAAGCGGACGCGGGCGGCGGAATCTCCGACGTGCTGAATCTGGAATTGCAAGTCAGCGCTGTGGAATTTGTACAGGGGAAATTTACATCGCAGTATCCCGAGTTGCAGGGTCCGGGCAGCGCTGCCTTTAAATACAGCGTCGATCTGGTGAACAACAGCGGCGAGGACCAGTCCTACAGCCTGTCCGCAAAGGCGCCGGACGGCTGGCAGGTAACCTTCTCGCCCTCCTATGACGCCAAGCAGATTGCAAGCCTGAGCGTGAAGCCCGGCGAAAGCCAGGGGCTGAATGTCGATATCGTCCCCGCCCAGAATGCAACAGCCGGGAAATACACCGTAACCTGTTCGGCGGTTTCCGCCACAGAAACTTTGACAACCGACTTGACTGTACTGATCACCGGTACTTATAATATGGAATTGAGCACACCTACCGGCCTTCTGAGCCTGGATGCCCATGCCGGCAGGGAAACGCCCGTAACCCTGACGGTTCAGAACAAGGGCAGCGCGGAGCTGAAAAACGTCACACTCTCTTCCTCCGCCCCCGCAAACTGGGCGGTACGGTTTGCGCAGCCCACGATTGATACGATTGCCGCCGGAGCTTCCCAGGAAGTCATCGCTTACGTAAAACCCGGAACCAGCGCGATTGCCGGGGACTATGCGATCTCCATCTCCGCAAGCACAAATGAGACAAAGAGCCAGGCGGATTTCCGGGTGGCTGTGAAAACACCCACCGTCTGGGGGATCGTCGGCATTGTCATTATCCTCGCGCTGGCGTACGGCCTTGTCCGCGTATTCCGGAAATACGGGAGACGGTGACTATGGAAAATAAGAACTGCATCATCAAAACGGAAGGGCTGACCAAACGGTACGGCGGCCTGACGGCGGTGAACGGGCTGAACCTGGAAATCCGGGAGGGGGAGGTGTTCGGCCTGCTGGGGCCCAACGGCGCCGGCAAAACCACCACAATCCTCATGCTGCTCGGCCTGACCGAGCCCACCGGGGGGAAAGCCTCCATCAGCGGGTTCAACTGTACCCGCGAACCGATCGCCGTCAAGCGGATTGTCGGTTACATGCCGGACAACGTCGGATTTTACGGGGATATGACCGGACGGGAAAACCTGCGTTTCACCGGGGCTCTGAACGGCGTTTCAAAAGAGGAAACGGAAAAACGGATTGACAGCCTGATCGCAAGGGTCGGCCTTCAGCACGCCGCGGACCGGAGGGTCGGCACCTACTCCCGCGGCATGAAGCAGCGGCTCGGCATCGCGGATGTGCTGATGAAGGACCCCCAAGTCGTGATTCTGGATGAGCCTACGCTGGGCATTGACCCGGAAGGCATCCATGAGCTGATAGCCCTGATCCGCCAGCTGGCGGAGGAGGACGGGCGCACGGTTCTGCTCTCCTCCCATCAGCTGTATCAGGTGCAGCAGATCTGCGACCGTGTGGGCATTTTTGTAAAAGGTTCGCTGATCGCCTGCGGCAATCTGGAAGAACTGAGCAGAAACAAAAGCGGCGTACGGACGCTGGAATTTGCCGCACAGCCGGACGACGAACCCCTGAACCGGCTCATTCGTTCCCTGGACGGCGTGCAGGATGTCCGGCGCGAAAAAGACTTTTACCTGATCGATTCCACACAGGATCTCCGAACCGCCCTGGCAAAGACGGCGCTGGAAAACGGATACGCGCTGTGCCTGGTACGCGAGCGCGGCGGCGACCTCGACGATATTTACAGAAGTTATTTCGCAAGGAGGGAATAGGATGATGAAAGCAGCGGCCGATTTTTTCAGGCAGGGGACGCAGTGGCTGCACCCGGCTTCCCGCTCTCGGGGGAGCCGGGACGATGCCCCCGGTAAAACGGGCCTGATCGTCCTCTATCATAAAGAGCTGGAGGACCAGTTCAGCAGCAAACGGTTCCTGATTGTGCTCGGGCTGATCTTTGTGACCGGGCTGGCAAGCGTCTACAGCGCCGCCTCCGGAATCCATGCGGCGGTCGGCAAACAGGGCACTGATTTTGTATTTTTAAAACTGTTTACAAGCAGCGGGGCTTCCCTGCCCTCTTTTTTAACCTTTATCGCGTTTTTGGGACCGATTGTCGGGCTGGCGCTCGGTTTTGACGCAATCAACGGCGAACGGTCCCGCGGAACGCTCAGCCGGCTGATGGCGCAGCCGATCTACCGCGACGCTGTCATCAACGGGAAGTTCCTCGCCGGGCTGACCGTGATTGCCATGATGGTTTTCTCCATCGGGCTGATTGTCGGCGGGCTGGGGATCATCCTGATCGGAGTCCCCCCGACAGCTGAGGAGCTTGCCCGGATCCTGCTGTTCTTGGTGTTCACAGTGGTATATATGGCGCTGTGGCTGGCGGTATCGATGCTGTTTTCCATCCTGTTCCGCCATGCGGCGACGTCCGCGCTGTCGGTGATCGCGGTATGGCTGTTCTTTGTGATCTTCATGCAGCTGGTGGCCGGAATTGTGGCAAACGCGCTTTTCCCCGTCAGCGACTCCGCAAATTACGCGGCCATGATTCACAACGTCAACACGCAGCAGGCGCTCAGCCGGCTTTCCCCGTCCGTGCTTTACAGTGAAGCGGTCGGCACGATCCTGGACCCGAGCGCCAGAACGCTGAGTTCCTTCCTTTTAACCGATCAGATTCAGGGCGCGGTGGCGGGAGTGCTGCCGTTCGGGCAGAGCGTGCTGCTGGTCTGGCCGCACCTGATCGGATTGCTTGCGCTGACCGTCCTGTGCTTTGCCGTCTCTTACATCAGCTTTATGCGCCAGGAGGTCCGCGCCGGTTAAGCAGCTCCATTTCCTGTGGAAAGGGTGAAGGGTATTGGCAGAGGAAACGCAGTACGGATGCATTTTGAAGGATACGCCGCAGACCGCCCTGCTGGAACAGATGATAGACCAATACGGTTCCAGGGTTCTAAAGCTGGCCTACTATTATGTCCGCAATTACAGTGATGCGGAGGACATCATGCAGGAGGTTTTTCTGCGGGTCTATCAAAATATGGACTCCTTTCGCGGGGATAGCGCCTGCTTCACCTGGATTTACCGGATCACAGTAAACCTGTGCAAGGATTACCTGCTTCGGCAGGGGCGCAGACAGACGGTGCCGCTGGTTTACGACCCCTGCGGCGAAAGCCTCCCCGAGCAGGAGCGGATGTTCGAAGCCGCGGAAGGCGGCGAAGTTTTCAGCGCCGTAATGGAGCTGCCAATAAAATACCGCGCAGTGATCGCGCTTTACTATTTTGACGAAATGACTGTAAAAGAAATTGCGAACGCTTTAAAAGTGTCGGAATGCAATGTGCGGGCAAGGCTGAGCCGGGGCAGGAAGCTGCTGAAAGAAGCATTCAGTGCGAAAGGGATGAATATATGAACGAAAAAAGATTTGAAGAATGGCTGCGCAAAGGGAAACCCGAAGCGGAAACGTTCTTTTCGCACAGCAACCTGCACGCTTTGAAACAGGATATCCTCCGAAAGGCCGCCAACGGACAGAACAGCAGGTCTTCCATCGTTCCGCTTCCCGGGCGCAAGGTGCGGCGTTCTTCCTGGTACAGAGCGGGGGCTGCCGTTGCGGGGGTGCTTTTCTGCGCAACGCTGCTGCTGACCGTTGCGAACCGCCGGCCGGACTGTCCGGATATCCCGGTAAGCGGGATGACCCAGCAGCCGGTCCAGCTCGATGACAGCGGCAGGGACTATCAGGTAAGTTTCTTCCCTGTGGAAATCCCGCAGAGCGAGCCCAGCATCATGAGTGTGCTGTGGACAACCGATATGGACGGACAGTCCGAAATGCTCTATACCAGCCTGTTTGAAAGCTGCAACGAGCTGTATCCGGTTTCCACGATTGCGCTGCCCGGCGCCAGCAGCCGATTTGTCCTGCTCACCTCCGGAGACAGCGACAGAAGTTTTATCCATTACCGCCTGATCGGTTATGCGGCGGGGTCCGTGACGACTTTATGGTCGCAGGACTATGTGCCGGACGGAAAGCTGGGCGTTCAGGACAACGTGCTGATCGAGCAGCGCTCTTCCGACAAAACACAAACGCAGGTATCGTATATCCTGCCTTACCATGTTGCGGATACCGCTACGGTTTCCCTGCCGGTAGAGCACCTGCAGCTTCACGTCGGCGATCTGGTAATCTTCGTCGGAGACAGCGAAGAGCCCCCGTTTGATATCGCGGCGCAAACCGGAATGATGCGGAGAGTGGAAACCGGGAGTGACCTATACGGGGGGGAACGCGGGGTTGCGTTCGTCGCATCCGGTTCCGGCAGCGACCTTTTGTCACTTTCCAAAGAAAAAAGTCATGAAGCCGGGCGTCTCACGCTGGAAATTTTACAGTGAGCCTTCAGAAACCGTGACCAAAAGAGCTTCCGCAATTTTTGCGGAAGCTCTTTTCCATATCTCCATCTCCGATTTTACTGATAATTCAAATGCAGGAGTTCCTTGATGATATACTGCGCGCCCGCTATGGGACTTGGAATTTCCACGCCGAGCGAGAGAAGGATCCCCATGGTAAGCGCGGCCAGAAAAAACAGGGAATAAACAAAAAACTCCCGCCACCGTTTCTTTCCGATCAGCTCCGGAACATCGGCAAAAGCAATCACGAGAAAAGCCGCCAAAGTCAAAAAAATCATGATGCTTCAACCTCCTTTTGCCCTTTGTATGATTTTCGGATCAAAGCCACCGCTAAAGTGACAACGGGCAGAATCACTTCAAAAAAGGTGGAATAATGCGCGGCAATATTGCGCCCCCAGTAGGCCATTTCGACCGAAGACGGGAAGGCGGTGGCGGCAAACCCCGCTGCCAGCATACCTGTTACGACCGCCAGAGCTTTATAGGAGCGCAGGCCGAATATCTGCGAAGCTGATTTTACCGCCGCAAACAATGCGATGGAAGTCTTAAAAAATTGCAGAATAATCAGCAGGATGATAAAGAACACTTCCACCTTGGTCAGCGTATTCCCGATATTGATCAGGCGGAGCACTTCAAGGGTGGGGAGGGTCAGATAGGCCCCCAGCACCCCCAATACGGCCGTATCCCTGAGAATCGTCACCAGAATCGTAATTGCTCCGAACGTTAAACCGAGAAAAACCGGCTTTCTCAAACTCTTTCCCCGCTCCACATGGGGAAAAATCATCATAAAAACAATCATATCGCAAAAAGGGACGGTAGCCATTGTGTGAGCAGCCTGAACATATTTCATGACAGGAAAAGAAAAAATGGGGAAAAAGTTTGAAAAATCCATTTCTTTTATCAGCATGGAAATATTGGACGCAACAAACAGGATCACGATAATCACAAACAGTGTGCTGTACCTGGTCATGGTCTCGACGCCCTTTCGCACCGAATAGGCGCAGAGAAGAAGAAACAGGATGATAACCGCCATCAGCGGCGTTTCCGGCATGATATAACCGATTACAAAAGAGCCGATTGTAATCGTGTTTAAAAAAACCAGTGAAAAGAAGAACCAGAGATACAGCACGGAAAACAGTTTACCGGCCACTTTCCCCAGAACCAGATCATTAATTTCAATTAACGACTTTTGCGGATACAATTCGGCCAGCTTGATAT
>JAEXAZ010000119.1 GCA_023394255.1 Bacillota bacterium
CAATAGGCCCGGTAGGACCGGTAGGGCCGGCAAGACCAGCAGGACCAATAGGTCCGGTAGGACCGGTAGGGCCGGCAAGACCAGCAGGACCAATAGGCCCGGTAGGACCGGTAGGGCCGGCAAGACCAGCAGGACCAATAGGCCCGGTAGGTGACTCTGTTATAATTGGACTAAGTAAGTGAAAACCGCTAAATCAAAGGGTTTTTCGCTAATCTTAGTCCGATTTTTTTACCCTATTTACCCATTACCCAAATCTTTTACCCAATTTACCCATTACCCAAATCTTTTACCCAAGAAAGGAGCACGCCGATGGCGAAAATCATTGCGATTATTAATGAAAAGGGTGGCGTGGGAAAAACAGCCACGGCAACCACGCTAGCCTATCTTTTGTCCAAGAAAGGACACCGTACCGCCCTGATTGATTTTGACGGTCAGGGACATTCAAGCATTATTTCCGGTGTGAAGAACACCAACAAGCTGGAGGTGACAATTAACACACTGCTACGCAGACTGGTTGAGGACGAGCCATTACCTCCGCCTGAAAGCTACATATTCAAAACCAAGTGTGGGGTTGACCTGATTCCCTCCAACACGCAGCTGTTTACCCTTGAGCGAAATCTCTGCAATGTGGATTTCCGTGAGCATATCCTGACAAGCTACGTTGACACCATTAAGGACAGTTATGACTACATTATCATTGACTGTATGCCCCAAATGGGTACGCCCATGATTAACGTGATGATGTGTGCCGACAGCCTTATCATCCCAACGCAGGCGGAACTTCTGTCTGCACAGGGGCTTGCGGAATTGCTGAAACATTATCAGCTTATCCAGAAAAACAGTAACCACCGCCTGCGCATTGAGGGTATCCTGATTACCATGGATTCCGCTAATACCATTCTTTCCGCACAGGTAAACGATATGATTCAGCAGGGATTTTCCGATAAGGTTCCTATTTTCAAAACCCGCATTCCCCGTTCCATTAAGGTGGCGGAAGCCGTGCTGTACCATCAGACCATCTGTGAATTTGTGCCGGAAAATCCTGCGGCAATCGCCTATGAGCAATTCGTGGACGAACTTCTGTCCAAGGAGCAGGGCAAAACTGCGGAAAGGAGCGCATAATCATGGCTACACCAAAACCGAAAGCCCGTTTTGTGGATTTCCAAGAAATGTTGAGCATTGAACCGCAGCAAGGCATTACCAGTGAAAGTGATACCGCCCCTGCTCCTGTGCAGGGCGGTATCACGGAAATGGATTTCAGCATTATGGAGTCCTTTCCCAATCACAGGTTCAAGCTCTATGAAGGACAACAGCTTGATGATATGGTGGAGAGTATCCTGCAGTTTGGCATCCTGCTTCCGATCATTCTCTGGCATACCGAGGACGGGCGGTATATCATTCTCAGCGGACACAACCGCAAAAATGCCGCTCAACTTGCGGGGCTAACTCAAGGCCCCGTTATCATCCGTGAAAACCTCACCCATGATGACGCCGTTTTAATCGTTACTGAAACCAATCTTCGCCAGCGCTCTTTCTCTGACATGAGCCATTCGGAACGTGCTTATTGTCTTGCACAGCACTACGAAGCCCTTAAATCGCAGGGCAAACGAAATGACCTTTTAGCGGAGATTGAAATACTCTTAAACCCGCATGGTTCCGAGGAAAATGAAACTTCGTCTGAGGTTCAGACGAAGTCGCGTTCTGACACAAAACTTGGTCAAGATTACGGCCTTTCACGGGATAAGGTAGCAAAATATATCCGTATTTCTAACTTGATCGACCCTCTCATTTCACGGGTTGACACAGGGGAAATTGCTTTTCTTGCCGCCTATGACCTCTCCTTTGTGGAGAACACCGCAAAGCAACAGCAGATTGCCGACCTCATGGAATCCGACAGCTATAAGGTGGACATGAAAAAAGCGGAGCTGTTCCATAGCTACTACGAAACCGGAAAACTGAGCGATACCGCTATTGTGCAAATCCTCTCCGGCGAGAAAACCCGCAAACCCAAAAGCAGTAAGCCGCAGCCCGTTAAAATCAAGCCTGCCGTGATTTCCAAGTATTTTACTCCACAGCAGACCCAAAAGGAAATTGAGGAAACCATTGATAAGGCGCTGGCCCTGTACTTTGAAAATCAGAATAAGGAGGTGGCATCTTGAGCAAAGTAACCTTTCTTGCCGATTTGTATAATAAGTCGGTGCAGGAATACACGAAAGACCCTGCGGAGTGGAAAGATTTGCTGTCCTGCGTGGCAAGATACTATAAACGCTCTTTCGATAACGCCGTGCTGATTTACGCCCAGCGCCCCGATGCAAGCCAGCTTGCCACCTTTGACGAGTGGCATGACAGGCGGATTAACCGTAACATCAACCGGGGTGCAAAGGGTATTGCCGTGATTGACATGGTGAATCCCACTGCCAGCCTAAAGCACCTGTTTGACTTCATGGATACCAACGGTGACGAGCAAAGCTTCAAACGGGTTTTGAGTTACCTGTGGGAACTGGAGGATCAGTACAAGCCCAGCCTGCTGGTGAAATTCCACGAAAAATACCATACCCCTACCTCCGGCATAGAGCTGTGCCTGTATAAGCTGGTACAGCAGCGTGTGCGTCGGGTTTTACCGAAGTACATGGAAAACTTCAAGGTGAGCGATGAAAGCAGTATGCTTTACGACGCACCTATTGAAGCGGTAAAAGCAGAGTTTACGGAGCTTGTCACCGACAGCGTTGCCTATACGGTATTTCAAAAATGCGGTCTTTCCGCAGAGTTGTTTGAGCATAATGCCTTTGAGAGTATCAGCCACTTTAACAGCTTGGAGCTTTTTATGGCAATGGGCAGTTGTACGGTGTCCCTTGCCAGACCCATCCTGAAAGAAATCCAGCAGGAAATTCAGCAAATTAAAATCGAAAGGAGCCAAATTTATGAGAACCGAACCGTTAATGAACCTCACTTATCGGCAGGGCGAGGACGGGATGCTGTACCCCAACCTGCAAATCTCGGAGAACGAGAAAACCGACCGGACACCGGTGGGCAAATTCGGGAGCATGTGGAAGAACTTCATGCTGGAGAACCACCCGCACCGCCTGTCGGAGTTGGTGGCACAGGGCAAAATCAACGAGATGATTTTGAAAGTGGACGAGGAAGCCGAGAACCGCAAAGAGCGGCTGATACAGGAGCTTCTAAACGCCCAGCCGATGCCCGACACCGAGGATACGCTGGAGAGAGCCGGTCACATGAGCATGATAACCTCCACAGCGGAGGAAATCGTAATCAGCGAACTGATTCAGAAGCCCCGATAACAAAAACCGCAGAGCCGCCCACAGATGGTAAACAGCCGTCTGTGGGCGGCTTTTTTGTTGTTCCACCCAAAACAGTACAGGAGGCTCCGGTGACTATACCGTCCGAAACGCCCCAGCCGCTGGATGAAGAAGAAATCTCCGACCTCATTGATGTGGTGCTGTGCGCGGACGATATTACCCCAGATACACGGGAATGGGTATCGGAGATTTACAAATTTTTTGAGGGCGGTCATAAGCAGACCACGAAAGCTAAAATCCTGAAAGCCTTTTATGGCAAGCTGGATGCGGAGTACATGACCAAAATCGGCGATCACTTTCTGCATATACTTGCCAACAGCGAAGGACTGATCTTTGAAACAGAGGGACAGCAGTTTGCCGCCAGCTATGCGGAGCTTACAAATCGCATTGATCAACTCATTTTGATGGGGGCTTACCCGTACAGTTCAGCCGACAGCATGATTGACGATTTTTCCATACCGGATGAAATGGACGAAATGCAGGGAGTATCCGGTGAGGACGAACCGGATCAGGAGGAAACTGTTGCTTCTTCTGCTCTACCCAAACAGGACAGACAGAAGATTATTGATGAATACCTTCAGTACGGAAGCGGTACACAGGGCGGCAGACAGCGGATATATCGTGCCATACTCTCCATGCCTGCGAAGAAAGACAAAGTATCGTTTATTCGAAAGGAATATAATTCCTACGGTTCCTACCGCAGTTCGGAAAACGGTGATCAGTGGCATTTAGAGTCCACTCCGAAAGGTCTGGCAATTGATTACCGGTCCGGCACATTGGAACTGCATGAGGTTCTGTCGTGGAATCAGGTGGAAAACGGTATCTCTGACCTGATCCGACAAGACCGGTATCTATCCGAGGAAGATAAGGCCGAGTTGGAAGCTGAGAGCGGAACCGTTTATGTTCCTGCCCCGGCAAAGCCATCACAGGAAGTCCCCGACAGGCAGCTTACACTTTTTGACATGGCTCCTGTTTCACAGGACAGCTATGAGGACATCACAGACGATAACAATGATAGTGTAATTGACGGAAATTCCGACGAGCCGCAGCCCTTGCCGTTTGTGGAGGGTGACCGAATTTACTACCATGACCGGGTATTTGAGATTGTTAAATTCCTGCATGATGGCCGCACGGTAGAAATCGGTGATATTGCCCAGCTCAAAAATCTGAATAGCCTTAAAATTACGGAGCGTGTGCCGCTATCCGAAATTGCGGACTGCAAGCCCCTGAAAGACCATTATACCAAAGGGGAGCTTGCTTCTATGGTGGTGGAGGCGGTCCAAAGCGGCGATGACAGTGAAGAAACCAAAGCGACAATCCACGCCGCCACTCTTGTCAATCAGTCCAATGATGAATATAGCCATGTCATTATGGATGATTTCCATACCCGAGCATGGGGCAAGGGCTTAAATTACCGCTATTCCCCCGACCATCATTTGTATGACGGCGGCCCGAAAACCAAGTGCAGAAATAATACTGAGGCAATCCGGCTGCTGAAGGAATTGCAGGCGCAGGGACGTATGGCTACCGCCGCGGAACAGATTAGTCTTGCACGGTTTGTGGGCTGGGGCGGTCTTGCCAATGCGCTGACACCGGATAAAAGCGGTTGGGAAAAGGAATATGCAGAAATTAAAGAACTGCTGACCGACGAGGAATTTCAGGTGGCACAGAAAAGTACCCTGACCTCCCATTACACAGAGCAGAGCGTTATCAATCACATTTATCAGGGACTGGCGAACATGGGTTTTTGGGGCGGCAACATCTTAGACCCGGCCCTTGGTACAGGAAACTTTTTCTCCGTGCTGCCGGAGAGCATGGGCGGTTCCAAGCTCTATGGCTGTGAAATCGACCCAATCCCCGGCCATATTGCCAAGCACCTTTACCCGGATGCGGATATTCAGGTGACAGGTTTTGAACAGACGGCCTTTTCCGATCATTTCTTTGATGTAATGG
>JAEXAZ010000148.1 GCA_023394255.1 Bacillota bacterium
CGCTAAAGGCTTTGGAACAGGAGCTGATCGATTTCAGCGCGCAGCAAACAGCCGCAAACGAGCAGCTTGCCGTTCTGGCACAACAGCTGGAGGGAAAGCAGCCCCCCGATGTGGCACAGCGTCAGGCGCAGGTTGAAATGCTGGAATGCGAGAAAGCGGATATGGATGCCCAATGGGGCGCGCTTTCGCAGGAATCGGAGCGCAGGGAAACAAGCGTGCGCGAACTTAAACGCAAGACAGAACAGCTTGACCGGCAGCGGGAAGTTTATGACAAACTCAGCGGGTTCGGGAAACTGCTGCGCGGGGACAGCGGCGTCAGCCTGCGGCGGTATGTGCTGGGGATTATGCTTTCTTCCGTGACCGCGGAGGCAAACCGCCTGCTGCGCAGGGTTCACGGCGGGCGGTATCAGCTGTTCCGTTCCGCGGAGGGAACCGGGCGCGCCCGCAAGGTGGGGCTTGATCTGGAGGTGCTGGACAGCAATTCCGGGAAGCGGCGCGGTGTGGCCAGCCTTTCGGGCGGGGAAAAGTTCCTTGTCTCGCTGTCGCTTGCGCTGGGGCTTTCCGCGGTGGTGCAGGCGCAGTCGGGGGGCATCAGCATGGAGGCGATGTTCATTGACGAGGGGTTTGGCTCCCTCGACCCGCAGTCGATCAACGATGCGCTGGAAGTGCTGGCGACTGTAAAGGGGTCCCGACGCCTTGTGGGGATCATTTCGCATGTGGAGGCGCTCAAGGAAAGCATCGGGACTTCCATTGAGGTTGTGAAGAGCCGGCAGGGGAGCCGCCTGGTTTTTCATATGTAACGCACGGCTGCTTTGCACGGCTCAGGCAGGGCAAAGAAACTGCGAATATTGACGTCACACGTCGCACGATATATAATGGAAAATATTTTAAAAATAAAAGAGGAATGCTATGAAGCTGCTTTTGGAAATCAGCCTGATTTTTGCCGTCTGCCTTGCGGGGCAGGGGTTTGCCGCGCTGCTGCCATTCCCGTTTCCGTCGAGTGTAATGGCAATGGTGCTGCTCTTCCTGCTGCTGATGACAAAACTGGTCAAGCCGCGGCAGATTGAGAATTTCTCCGGGTTTCTGCTGAAAAACATGGCGCTGCTGTTCATTCCGTCCGGCGTCGGGATTCTGGAAAGCCTGGATGCTTTGCGGGGCAGTATCCTCCCGCTGCTGGTCATCTGCCTGGTTACGACGGTGCTGACCTTTGCCGCGACGGCCTACACTGTCCATGGTGTGATCCTGCTGCAGGAGGCGGTCCGCCGGAGAGCGGCGGAAAAACAATATGTGATGTCCGAAGAGCTCGCCGGGGAGGAGGAGATTCTGCATGACTGAATTTTTCAACAGTCCGCTTTTCGGGATTATCCTCTGCGTTGTTGCCTATCAGGCGGGCCTGCTGATTCAGCGCAGGCTGAATTCCCCGCTTGCCAATCCGCTTCTCATTGCAATTGCGCTGGTGATTATCCTGCTGGAAACCGCCGATATTCCGCTGGAATCCTTCCGGCGCGGCGGGGATGTGATTACCATGCTGCTGCCGCCGGCGACCGCGGTGCTTGCCTCCTCGATTTACGCCCAGATTCAGGTGCTGAGAAAACACTTCCTGCCGGTTGTGCTCGGCTGCCTTGCCGGTTCCGTGACCTCTGTGGCCAGCGTCTACGGGCTGTGCAAACTGTTCGGGCTGACCGACGAGCTTGTTTTTTCCGTCCTTCCCAAGTCTGTCACAACGCCGATTGCCATGGAGATTTCAGGTGCGCATGGAGGGATTACGGCGATCACCGTCGCGGCCGTAATCTGCACGGGAATTTTCGGTGCGGTTTTCGCCCCTTTGATGATCCGGGTCTTCCGCGTAAAGCATCCGGTTGCGGCGGGGGTCGCGATCGGAACCTGCAGCCATGCGGTGGGAACCTCGCGCGCGCTGCAGCTTGGCGAAGTGGAGGGGGCGATGAGCGGAATCGCAATCGGCGTCTCCGGCCTGATCACCGTGGGGCTGTCCCTTCTGCTGTAAAATGATTCGTTTTGGGAAATATGCGAACAGGTTTTGACGCCGATGATGCAAAAATTTTGTATAAAACCCAGAATTATTCCCTGCCCGGCAGACTATGTCAAATTGTGGCTTTACTCCCGGGTCCGGACGTACTATGATAAACTCATAAAATACGGCTTGGATTTGTGCAGCCGGCAAATAAGATATGGAAAAGGCGGGAAGCAGTTATGGCAATTAAACCGAGAAAGGTTGCGATTATAGGCGTGGGACATGTCGGGTCCCACTGCGCGCTTTCCCTGGCCGCGCAGGGAATCTGCGATGAAATCATCATGATCGACATTGACCAGCCCAAAGCGCTCGCCCAGGCAACGGATCTTGCCGACGCCACGGTATATCTGCCGCACCATGTGGATGTCCGGAAGGGCGGCCTGAGCGACTGCGGGGACGCCGATGTGGCGGTGATCAGCGCCGGGCCTCTTCCGAAGCCCGGGCAAACCCGTGTAGACACCCTTTTTGATACAATAGCGGTTATGGAACAGATCATCGGACCGCTGGTGAAATCCGGATTTGACGGAATTCTGATCAATATCTCCAACCCGTGCGACGTGGTAACGCGCTACCTGCAGGAGCGTACCGGATTTGACAGCAGCCGCGTGATCGGAACTTCCACTGTCCTGGATTCGGCGAGGCTTCGCGGGGTCCTCTCGCAGAAGCTGGATATTGACCAGAAGTCCATTCAGGCATATGTCATGGGGGAGCACGGGGAGAGCCAGATGGTGCCGTGGTCGAACGTGACCGTCGGCGGCAAACCGCTGCTGGCGCTGATGAGCCAGTATCCCGAGACTTACGGCAGGATCGATCTTGTAAACGTCGCGGAAAAGGCGAGACGGGCCGGCTGGGTGGTTCTGGAAGGAAAAGGCTCCACCGAGTTTGGTATCGGCACGGCCCTTGCCGAAATCGTCAGGACGGTCTTTCACAATGAACGCGGAATTCTTCCGGTGTCTGTCCGGCTCAATGGCGAATACGGGCAGAAGGATGTTTATGCAAGCGTTCCGGCAGTTCTGGGCCGTGGCGGGGTGGTTGACATCCTGGAAATCTCCATGACATCGGACGAAAAAACGGAATTTGCGGCGTCCTGCAACGCCATGAAGGAATTCTATGAAAGAATCGGCAGCATTTAGTTCTGGCCGACCGATAAAAAGGGTACCAAAGCCGGGGTTATACCCGGCTTTTTGTCGTTTTCCGGCGCATCGTTCGCGTTGACATGGGGAATAAACTGTGATAGCATGGAAATACCAAATTATGAGAACCATCAGGGGGGATTTTTCGTTGGAAAACAGTCAAATTTATCCTCATATTGACCATACGCTGCTGAAAGCAGTTTCTGATTGGGCAGGGATTCAAAAACTCTGCGGGGAGGCTGTCCAATACGGCACGGCTTCCGTGTGTGTACCCCCGTCCTATATCGCGCGTATCCATGAGGCTTACCCCGGGTTGAACATCTGTACCGTCATCGGGTTCCCTCTGGGGTATCATACAACGGAAGTGAAAGCGTTCGAAGTGCGCCAGGCGATAGCGGACGGCGCGAACGAGGTGGACATGGTGGCCAACCTCGGCGACGTCAAAAACGGGGAGTTCGAAAAAGTGACCGCCGAAATAGCCGCGCTGAAAAGGGAAGCCGGCAGCCACATCCTGAAAGTCATCATTGAGACCTGCTACCTTACCGAATCGGAAAAGATCGCGCTTTGCAAATGTGTGACCGACGGCGGCGCGGATTATATCAAAACGTCTACCGGTTTCGGAACCGGCGGGGCAACTCTGGAGGATGTGCTTTTATTCCGTAAGCATATCGGGCCGCAGGTGAAAATCAAGGCGGCAGGCGGTGTAAAAAGCAAGGCGGATCTGGAACAGTTTTTAAACGCCGGATGCGAACGTATCGGCACCAGTTCGGCTGTTTCCATTCTGACCTCCGGACAGTCCGGAACGTATTAGAATACGGAAAGGAAAATAATATGGTAAAAAGGGTTTTTCTGATTGTACTGGACAGCGTGGGAATCGGGGAAGGCCCTGATGCCGCCGCTTACGGAGACGAGGGCAGCAATACGCTGCGCGCCTGCTGGCAGTCGGGCAAGCTCCAAATCCCGAATATGCAGAAGCTGGGGATTTTCAATATCGAAGGGGTCGGATGCGGAGAACCTTCCGGCAGCCCTGTGGGGTCGTTTGCGCGCATGCGGGAATCCTCCGCCGGAAAAGACACGACGATCGGGCATTGGGAAATCGCGGGGATCATTTCCCCCAAGCCGATGCCGACCTATCCTGACGGATTCCCGGAGGAGATCATTTCCGAGTTTTCCCGCAGGACGGGGCGCGGCGTGCTGTGCAACAAGCCGTATTCCGGCACACAGGTGATCCTCGACTACGGCAGGCAGCACATGGAGACAGGCGGCCTGATCGTCTATACAAGCGCCGACAGCGTTTTCCAGATTGCGGCGCACGAAGAGATTGTTCCCCCGGAAACCCTGTATGCATACTGCCGCATTGCCCGGGAATTACTGCAGGGCGAGCACGGTGTGGGCAGGGTGATCGCGCGCCCGTTTATCGGCGCGTATCCCGCGTTTAAGCGCACATCGAACAGGCATGATTTCTCGCTGCTCCCTCCGCGGGACACATTCCTGGACAAACTGAGAGCGGCAGGGAAGGATACCATTGGCGTAGGAAAGATCAATGATATCTTCGCGGGCAAGGGGATTTCCTCCACAAGCCGCACCGTGAATAATGATGACGGAATGGATCAGACCATTGCGCATGCCTCGGAAGACTGGAACGGGGTCTGTTTTGTGAACCTTGTGGATTTTGACATGGTATACGGGCAC
>JAEXAZ010000295.1 GCA_023394255.1 Bacillota bacterium
TGGGTGCGCGACGAACTGCGGTTTATTACGGAAAGCCGCGACGCCGCGTATTATGCCCAAAAGGTGGAAGATACCGGCGGCGTTTACATCGTTCCCGCGTTTACAGGGCTGGGGGCGCCTTATTGGGATATGTACGCGCGCGGCTGTATCATGGGGATTACGCGCGGAACCCGGAGGGAACACCTGATTCGGGCGGCGCAGGAATCGATCGCCTATCAAAGCCTTGAACTGGTGGAGGCGATGGAAAAGGATACGGGAATCCAACTGCGGCAGCTGAGCGTGGACGGCGGCGCGAGCCGCGATGAGTTCCTCATGCAGTTCCAGTCCGATATCCTCAGGAAACCGGTGCGCCGCCCCATGATCCGCGAAACGACCGCGCTGGGTGCGGCTTACCTTGCGGGGCTTGCCGTGGGCATGTGGAAAGATACGGAGGAAATCAAACGGCTGTGGAGCTGCGACATCACATATCACCCCAATATGGAAGAGGAAAGACGCCAAAAGCTGCTTCGCGGCTGGCGGAAAGCGGTCTCACGCAGCCTCGGCTGGGCGGAACGTGACGAATAGCGGGCTGCCGGCCCGGCAGGGATATTATGCATCCAGGCGGGAAACATAAGAACCTGCCAGAGAATTCCCACAGATTTTGGCAGAGAGCAGGGAGTTCGTGCTGGAAAAGGCAGTTTTGAAACTGCCCGCAATCAGAACGCAATGGAGGGTTTGCCATGGCAGACTATCGGAAAGCAATCAATGAGCGTTGCTCACGGCGCGCTTTTGTGCCGGAACCGCTGGAAAACGCGGCTTCCCTGCGGGAACGCATGGAGCTTTATAATCTTGAGAGCGGCCTTCATATCCGGCTGGTGGAAAATGACCGCGATGTCATGAAGGGAATTTCCGCAAGCTACGGGATGTTTTCCGGCGTGCGGCATTTTTTCGCGCTTGCCGGAAAGCAGAGCGAGCCGCGCTTCAATGAAAAAGCCGGCTACTGGGGGGAGCGGCTTGTTTTGGACGCTGCGATATTTGGGCTGGGCACCTGCTGGGTAGGAGGCACCTATCATAAGGACCTTTGCGAGAAAAAGATCGGGCTCGCGCAGGACGAAAAACTGGCGGCGATTATACTGGTGGGGAAAGTGCCGCGCCAAAAGACGGTCAAGGAACACCTGATCCGTTCCGTAGCGCGGCACGGCACCAAGCCGCTCGACGAACTGTATACGGCCGCCGAAACGCCGGAAAATTTTTTAAACGGCATGAGAGCCGTCCAGAAGGCCCCGTCCGCATTGAACAGGCAGCCGGTGCACTTCCAGTATAAGAACCGCACGGTAACCGCGGAGGTACCCGACCGGAGCGGCCATCAGGGAATCGATCTGGGTATTGCCCTGCTGCATTTTGAAATCGGCTCCAGGACGGAAAACCGGTTCGGAGAAATTGACGGGCATTACATGCTCCAGCTTTGAATACAATAAAGAAAACATTGCCAGCATGTAAAAGCGGGACCCTGCCGGCCCTGCTTTGGAAGGACGGAGTATGGGGAGAGACGATTTTATCACCACCGCATCCGGGGTACGGTTTACCCCATTTTCGCCGCGCGCGGAGCAGATCCGCATTGCGGACATCGCGCACGCGCTGTCCAATCTGTGCCGCGCCAACGGCCACTGCCGCCACTTTTATTCTGTTGCGCAGCATTCCGTGAACTGCGCGCGGGAAGCGGCGGCGCGCGGCTACAGCCGGCGGGTGCAGTTTGCCTGCCTGCTCCATGATGCCAGCGAGGCGTATCTGTCCGACATCACCCGGCCGGTCAAACGGAATATGCCCGCGTATCTGGATTTTGAAAAAGTGCTGCAGGACGCGATTTTTGCCGCTTTTGGGTTGGATTATCTGACGGATGGGGAACAGGCGCAGATCATCAGTGTGGATGACGCTCTTCTGTGGTATGAATTTCTGGCGCTGATGCCTGAACCGATCTCTCCGGAAGCGCCCGGGCTGGAAAGCCGCCCGGAATTCGGCAGGCTGGAATTCGAACTTGTGGAGCGGGACTTTCTGAACCTTTTTTCCGAGTTGAGCGAATGAAACCAGATTCTTTGTATATGATCATAACTGCGGACGGATATCGATTTTTCAGGCTGGGAAGGCAGAACGCTTGCAGATGAAAAAACGGGTTCTCCCGTTTCGACGCATAAAGCAGGGAGGCAGGCGACCGCCTGCCTCCCTGCTTTATGCAAAGCTTCTGCAAAATTCAATTGAATGTTCCGCCGCCGATGAATTCCCGCAGAAGGGAATTTTCGGGGACCAAATCGGCATCCACCGGTTTTACATATTCCAAAAAATCACGGATTTCCGCGAGATCGCCGGTTTCCCCGCCGATTGCCTCCAGCTCAGGAAGCAAAAAAGGCCGGTAGACGGACAACTCGCTGGGGGAAAAGGTGTCGATATCAAATTTGGCACGGTATTTATAAGGCATGATAAATAAATTTTCCCCGCGGGAAACGCTGCGGAAGCTGGCCTGCGTATCGTCAAAATTCCGTCCGCGAAACAGCTTGTTCCGGATCAGCCTCCGGGCAAGCCGGATTTTAGACGGATGCAGCAACGCCCCGGAAGGATGCTCCACGCGTGTCCGGACACTGACATAAATGCAGGTGGCGGTTTCATCGGTCTGGCCTGTCACCGCCGGATTCAGCGCGTGAATCCCTTCCAGAATGATCAGTTCGTCTTTTTTCCGATGCAGCGGCACCGAGCCGGTACGCGTCTGGGTTGTAAAATCAAAAATCGGAATTTCAATCGGTTCATAATTGAAGAGCCGGGTCAAATGCCTGCTCAGGAGTTCGGCGTCCAGTCTTTTGGGAGATTCAAGGTCAACGTGGCCCTGCTCATCCAGCGGCATCGGGCCGGAATCATACGGCAGAAAATAGTTATCCATCGAAATTGTATGGGTTTCACAGCCCCAGCTGTCAAGAAGCTGCTCAATCCGCAGCGCGGTGGTGGTTTTTCCGGAGCCGGATGGGCCTGAAATCAGGATAATCGGCTTTCGGGAACGATTTTCATTCAGCTGCCGCGCGACCGCAAGAATCTGCTGACTGTAAACATGCTCGGCCTGCGCGACAAACTGTGCCGCGTCGCGGCGGATGCTTTGATTCATACTGTTGATTTTATAGTACTTCACAGAATTCCCCCTGCCTTTTGGAGCTATAGATTCATTATATCACTTTTTTGGCTGTTTTACCACAGCTGACAAGGATGATCTCTTTGTTTTTGTATAAAAGCATTCAGAAGCGAGTCGAATTTGCGCGCTTTTTGCTATTTCACAGGCGTCAATTCAAAAAAAGAACCGGATAGCATTCGGCCGCCTGATAATTTCTGCATTTTTTGGAAAAAACAGGATAGAATAAATTAGTAGCATCCAATCGAAAAGGAGGAAAATCATGAACTGGTTTTTCGTGCTGGAAGGGGAGGCGCCGCAGGAACTCTGGGTACCCGTTTTCAGCAGAATTCATGCCGCATGGCTGATTTTTTCCGCGGTATTCTGCGCGGCGGTGACTTTCTGGTTTCTCAGGCAGACTCCCGCCAGAAGAAAACAAGTGCTGAAAATCTGCGCGTGCACGGCTGCCGGCTCCGAACTGCTGCGGGACGTCTGGCTTTTATGCAGCGGGGAATTTGACCCTGTTTATATGCTGCCGCTGCATCTTTGCGGCGCCATGCTTTTTGTGGAGCTCGCCGCGGTTTATACCGAAAGGCCGTTTCTGAAGGAGCTTTGTTACTGCCTTGGCCTGCCCGGCGCGCTGAGCGCGCTGATCACCCCGGGGGTCACCGGCTTTCCGCTGTGGAACCTGATGTACCTGCAGTTTATTTTTGCGCATACCATGCTGCTGCTGATACCGGTTCTGCTGCTGGCCGACGGGTTCCGCCCCGACCGCAGGCAGCTGCCGAAATGCTTCTTATCCCTGCTGTTGCTGGCTGTTTTCGACAGCCTGACCAATTTTATCCTGAACAGCAACTATTTATTTTTGCGCAGCCCTTCGGCAGGCTCGGTGCTGGAATGGATCGGGAACGCGGCAGGTTCGCTTTACCTGCCCGCTGTCATGTGTTTCGTCTGGCTGGTGTGGGCCGTGCTCTATCTGCCGTGGGCGGTTCTGCAGAACTCGCTCCGCCTTCAAACGGCTCCGCAGACCGCTGCTGCCCAGTTCCCGAAACTAAGGGGTTCGGCGTTGGGCCTTCTTCAAAAAATTGCGCTCGCGGCGCATATCCGCCCGCGCGGCTGAACACATGATGCAAAAAGGGCCGTCTATGGAAAGGCGGCCCTTTTTGTGTCGAATTTGCTTGCAATCTGTTCGCGGAATGCGTAAAATAGAGAAAAAACTTGCGGCGGCAGGACGGGGGAAACGATGGAACAGTTAACCATCCTCGACGAGGATTTGCGCGAGGCCGGCACGGCTCCGCGCGCGCAGGCGCACGAACAGGGGCTGCTGCATCAGGTGGTCCATTGCTGGGTGGTGTCCGAGCAGGAAGGCGGGACATGGGTCTACTATCAGCAGCGGTCTTTTCAAAAACGTGATTTCCCGGGCCTTTACGATCTGGCGGTAGGCGGCCATATCGGGGCGGGCGAGGTCCCCGCGGACGCGGTGCTCCGCGAAATGCGCGAGGAGATCGGGATTGCGGCAAAGCCCGGGGAACTGGAATTTCTCGGCACGATCCGTGAGGATACCCATATCGGCGATTTTTTCGACAGGGAGCTCGGATACATTTATCTCTACCGCCATCCCGAACCGCAGTTCGCGGTGGGCGAAGAGGTGGAGCGCATGATTCGGGTGCCGCTTGCGGAACTCCGGCATAAAGAGCCGGGAGGCCCGGAACCGATTCAATGCTATACGCTTGAGGGCGAGCCGTTTCTGGCGGGGGCGGACTGCTGGTGCAGGCACCCCGGGGAATTTCAGACAAAGCTGCTTCCGGTATTGGGACAAAACGAGGAGGGTTAAATTTGGAAATTTATAATCTGTATCATGACGGGTTTCTGGTGAGAACCGGAACGCATACGCTGATTTTCGACTACTATCCGGGAAAACAGTCCGCGGACGGACCGCGGGACGGGATGATCGACCCGCGGGAGCTGCGCGATGAAAATGTTGTGGTGTTTGCTTCGCACCGCCATCCCGATCATTTCAGCCGTGAAATACTTGACTGGCGCGAGAGCGTACCGCAGATTCGCTATGTGCTCTCCGACGATATCCGCGCCGATGAGGATGTCCATAAAATCGGGCCGGGCACTGTTCTGGATTTAGGGGATGTCTGGGTCCGGACACTGGAATCCACCGATGAAGGCGTGGCTTTCCTGGTCAAAACAGACGGCGTCTGTCTCTATCACGCGGGTGATTTAAACTGGTGGGATTGGGAAGGGGAGCCGCCCCGCGCGCGGGAACTGATGGGCCAGCGCTATCGGGGACAGATTGACCTGCTTCGCGGAGAAAAAATCGACGTTGCTTTCCTTCCCGCCGACTCTCGGCTGGAAAAAAGTTATTTGCTCGGCATGGACTATTTTATGCGGACCGTCGGCGCGGGTTTTGTGGTGCCGATGCATTTCTGGGACGACTATGACGTATGCGCCCGCCTGCAAAACGAGGAGCAGACGGCGGACTACCGGAACCGGATTGCATCCTACACCAAGCGGGGCCAAAGAATTCTGTAAAGAAAAAGGACTTGACCGGACGCCTCCAGTCGGATAAAATAAGCCTGTACGCGCGCGGGCGCGATTATAATGGAGGAACGTGAAACTATGAAAGCGAGAGTACCGAAACATCGTGAGTTTATGATTGATCTGAAGGAAGAGGAAGAGCCGAAGCACGAAGAATGCTGGGCAAAGCTGACCGAGATTTTGGACGATTATAAAAAGCAGGGGAAATCCGTTTACACCGAAACCTTTATCGAGGACAATGAAGACAAGGTGAAAGCGCTTCAGCAGGAGTACAAATTCACCTATACGGTGGAATGGCAGAAATAAACGGTCTTTCCGGTCATCAAATGAGAACAGGTATCCCGCACGCGGGATACCTGTTCTATTCTGCGCCAGCTTTTTCCGCCATGGCGAGCGGGACTACTTTTGCCACACCCAACGGTTCCAAGATTGCCAGTTTCATAAGAAGCCTCCCGCTTTCGTTTTTCTTTTATCCAGCGTGACTGATCGGTGAAATCTATCCCGGTTTGCAGAACCCATGTAATTTTGAGGGAATTTATGGTATGATAACAAAAGAATAAATCAAAAGAGGAAGGCGGCGGTTTCATGAGAGCGCTGATTACCGGCGCAAGCTCCGGGATAGGGCGGGATATGGCAGTCATTCTGGATGAGATGGGGTTTGACCTGATTCTTGCCGCGCGCAGGCAAGACCGGCTGGAAGCCCTGAAAAAGCAGCTTTCCGGGGACGTGCAGATCATTGCCACGGATCTTTCCCGCGAGGAAAGCTGTTTCGCGCTTTATGAGCAGGTGAAGGGGCAGGAAATCAATATTCTCATCAACAACGCCGGGTTCGGGCTGTTCGGCCGGTTTGACAAGACAGACCTGCGGCGGGAACTGGAAATGATCAACCTGAATATAAAAGCGGTGCATATTCTCACCAAATTGTTTCTCCGGGATTTTAAAAGAAGAAATGCTGGTTATATTCTGAATGTGGCGTCTTCCGCCGCGTTTCTTCCCGGACCGCTCCTGTCCTCCTACTACGCGACAAAGGCGTATGTGTTGCGGCTGACACAGGCGGTCTATGAAGAACTGCGCCGCGACAGGAGCAGGGTCTATATCGGGGCGCTCTGCCCCGGCCCGGTGGATACGGAGTTCAGCAGCACCGCCAATGTCCGGTTCAGCCTGAAAGGCATGCGGAGCCGTGACGTCGCGCTCTGCGCGATCGACGGCATGTTCCAAAGAAAACTGGTGATCGTACCGGGCCTGAAAATGAAGCTGGCGCGGGTTGGAGGGCATTTCCTGCCTGATAAGCTGCTGCTGCGCGCAGTTTACCATTTTCAGAAGAAAAAGGAAGGCTGAACCAGTTTGCCCTCGCAGGGTAAAATCAAAACAGGTCAAGGAAAGAGGGGCTTGGATGAAGGTACCTGACAGCGCCATGACGCATGGCGGGAAATTTCACGCGGATGATGTGTTCTCTTCCGCGCTCCTGCGGATTTTGAATCCCAATATCCGCTTTATACGGGTATTTGAAATCCCGGAAAATTACGACGGGCTGGTGTTTGACATCGGATGGGGCAGATTTGACCATCACCAACGGGACGCAAAGACGCGTCCCAACGGGACTGCTTATGCCGCGTTCGGCCTGCTGTGGAAGGAATTCGGCGCGGAGCTGGTAGGCGGGGAGGAGGCGTCGCGCATGGACGAATATTTCGTCCAGCCGCTGGACAGGGATGACAATACAGGCTGCGGAAATGCTCTCGCGGATGTCATCGGCTCGTTCAATCCCAACTGGGATTCAAGGGAGGACCCGGACACCTGTTTTGAGGAAGCGGTGCAGTTCGCGACCACTTTGCTGAAAAAGAAGCTGGAAACCGTCTGGAGCATCCAGCGCGCGAAAAAACTGGTGGAAGCTGCCTACGCCGATATGCAGGGCGGCATCGTCGTGCTGCCGCGCTTTGCGCCATGGAAACAGGTGCTGGCCGGTACGGACGCCGATTTCGTGGTCTATCCGTCCCAGCGCGGCGGGTTCAGCGCACAGGGGGTCCCGGCGGAGAAAGAAAGTTCCGCGTTGAAATACGACTTCCCCGCCGAATGGGCGGGCAAGCCGGAGGAGGAACTGGCGGCGGCATCGGGCGTCAAAACGCTGCGCTTCTGCCATAACAACCGGTTTTTAATTTCCACAGGCACCATGGAGGACGCAATCCGCGCCTGCAAGCTGACAAGGGGAGAAAGCATTTGATTTACGGGACAGCATTGGAACAGTTTACCATCCGGACAGCCGAACCGGAGGATACCGCTCTGATTCTGCGGTTTATCCGGGAACTGGCGGCTTATGAAAAGCTGGAGCACGAGGTGGTGGCGACGGAGGAAATCCTGCGCCGGTCTTTATTCAGGAACCGTCAGGCGGAAGTGCTGATTGCGCAGGAAGGGGACCAGCCGGTAGGATTCGCGCTGTTTTTCCATAATTTTTCCACCTTCCTCGGCAGAGCAAATCTGTATCTCGAAGACCTGTACGTCGACCCGGCGTGCAGGGGAAAGGGTTACGGGAAAGCGCTGCTGGCCTGCCTTGCGAAAATCGCCGCCGAACGCGGATGCGAACGGCTCGACTGGTGGTGTCTGGATTGGAACGAGCCTTCCGTCCGGTTTTACCGGTCGCTGGGGGCAAAGCCGATGTCCGACTGGACGGTTTACCGGCTGGAGGGGGAGAGCCTGAAGTCACTGGGAAAAAGCTAAACAGAACGCGCCGCCCGATAAAACCGGGCGGCGCGTTTTACAGTCAGCTTAGTTTTTTTCCGAAGAACTCGGCTGCTTTGCGGATTTTTTTCATCATAGGCCGGAACTGGGCCGGCGTCAGCGACTGCGCGCCGTCCGAGAGCGCTTTTTCCGGATGCGGATGCACTTCAATGATCAGCCCGTCGGCGCCCGCCGCGATTGCCGCGAGAGAAAGCGGCTCCACCATCCAGGTGATGCCCGCGGCATGGCTGGGGTCTACTACGACCGGGAGATGTGATAATTTTTTGAGCATGGGGATTGCGGAGATATCCAGCGTATTCCGGGTGGAGGTTTCAAACGTGCGGATGCCGCGCTCGCAGAGGATGACCTGCTCATTGCCGCCCGCCATAATGTATTCGGCGCTCATGAGCAGTTCCTCCAGCGTATTGGCAAGCCCGCGCTTGAGCAGGACGGGGCGGCGAAGCTGCCCCAGCTTTTTCAGCAGCTCGAAATTCTGCATATTTCTGGCGCCCACCTGAATGATATCCACGTCCTCGAACAGCGGAATTTCGGAGGCGTCCATAATTTCCGTGACAAACGGCATCCCCGTTTTCGCGCGCGCCAGCCGGAGCAGCTCCAGCCCCTCCGCGCCCATGCCCTGAAACGAGTAGGGGCTGGTGCGGGGCTTAAACGCGCCGCCGCGCAGCAGTCCCGCGCCTTCTTCACCGACCGCGCCGGCGACCTCCAGAATCTGTTCTTCGCTTTCCACAGAGCACGGCCCCGAAATGACCTGAAAATACCCTCCCCCGAATTTTCTGCCGCAGACGTCGATCACGGTGTCCTGCGGATGGAATTTACGGTTCGCGTTTTTATAAGGCTCCTGAATCCGCTTCACCTGGTCGACGGCGTCATTTGCGAGCAGGGCGTTTTCGTCTACTTTCGAGGTGTCTCCCACCAGCCCGAGCAGGCGGGTGTGCAGCCCCTGCGATTCGTGGATGGTAAAGCCCTGCTCCTTGAGCTGCGCAATCAGCAGGTTCACTTTCTCTTCCGGGGCGTGTTCTTTTAAAATAACAATCATACAAAACAACCTTTCCAAATAAATTCCGGGCATTCCGGAAATAAAAAAGCGGTGCTTTCGCCATGAAAGCACCGCCCGAAAATCCGCCGCAGGAGAAGCCGTCAGCCCGCGCTTTTTCGAAATGGAACAGTTTCACAGCAAAACAAACCCGGATAGCAATACTCCGAGCCGCAATAATAAAAGTATGAAGCTGTTCCGCCGATCAATACCGCCATTCCGGGGTTCCTCCTCTTTAGCGATTTTATGTGTTAAATTATAGCCGTTTTGCGGGCGGCTGTCAAGTACCGCCGCCGCTTTTTCCGTGGGACTCCGGAATCCGCTTATTGACGGCGATCAGCATGCAGGGCGGGATTTGGCGCTCGGCTTTCAGAAATTCCTCCATGGTGCGGATGTCGTCCGCCGCCCCGGAAAGCGCGTTATAAAAATGGAACCTCCCGTTCTCCCGGCGCAGCGCGGCGAAATGGTTGCCCCTGCGGTGGCGGTAGAGCAGGATGCAGGCATCCGCGGTTTTTGCCACTGCGGAGAACCGCGGGGGGATCATGCAAAGCCGCACCCGGTAGCCGCGTTTTCGCAGGTAATGCTGGACATAGTAAACATGGGTCCCGAATTTTCCGCCCAATACAAGCCCGCCGCGCAGGTCCTCCATCACCCATTCGGGACGGACCGTTGCCCCAAGCATTTTCAGCACATTGTAGACGGCAATCCAGCCGCATCCGTTTTGATCGGAACCGAACCAGCCGTTTTTCAGATCACCCAGCAAAGACTGGTTAATCAGCAGCCCCTCTTTGGAAAATGCGCGTGAATCGATAGGACAATCCTCCTTTTCCGATAGTGTTTGCAAAACAAAGTAAAACAACCGTTTTCCACAGAAAAAATCGAATTTGTTGAGAACCGGCTTCTCTAAACCAGCCGTTTATGCTGCCATCCGGTGCCGCGAAAACGGATGACAAACGCGGTGGTGCGGACGCCCCAGTCCCACATCATGGCAAACCAGACGCCGGGCACCCCCCATCCCATCATATGTACAAACAGGTAACTCAGCCCAATCCGGCAGGTCCACATTGAAATAATCGAAACCGTCATCGTGAATTTGGCGTCGCCGGCCGCGCGCAGGGCGTTCGGAAGGGTAAACGAAAGAGGCCAGATAATCATGGCGCCGATGCCATGGATAATCAGCAGCTGAAGCGCCACCGATGTGGTCTGTTCAGACATCCGGTAGACACTGACAATCGGATGGCTGAAGAACAGGATAGCGGCATTGAGCCCGATCATCGAAAGATAGGTGATTTTCATCAGCTTTATCGTATACTGCCTTGCCTGCGCATAGTCCTGCGCACCCACACACTGCCCCACAACCGTGATCAGCGCGAGCCCGATTGCGGCGCCCGGAATGACCTCCATGCTTGCAATGTTGTTGGCGATTGCATTTGCCGCGATCGCGGTTGTGCCGATGGAAACGATCAGCCCCTGCACAAGCACCTTCCCGATCTGAAAAATGCCGTTTTCCAATCCCGTTGGAACGCCCACCGAGAGGATGCTGCGTATTATGGAGGGGCGGAGCTCAAGTGTCAGCAGGTGCTCGATGTGGATGGGGTTTTCACGATGGCGCAGAAGCAGCAGCATGATTACGCAGCCGAGCATGCGCGAAACAAGCGAAGCGACAGCGGCCCCGCGCACCCCCATGCCGAACCCGAAAATCAAAAGCGCGTTGCCGCTGATGTTGGCCATGTTCATCAGCAGCGATGTAAACATGGAAATCCGGGAGTTGCCCATCGACCGGAACAGGGCGGCCCCCGCATTGTAAAGCGCCAGAAAGGGATAGGAATAGGCGGATATGGCAAAATAGATCTGTGCGTTTTCCATGACCTGCGGGTCGATGCCGCCGAAAATATTTGCAAGAATAAAGTCGCGCAGAGTCAGGCAGATCAGCATGATTACCAACGAAAAGGACAACGTGACATAGATCAGCTGTTTTGCCGCGGAACAGGCGTTCTCCGGCTCCTGCTTGCCCAGATACTGCGAGGACACGACAGCGCCGCCGGTTGCCAGGGCGGAAAAAATATTGATGAGCAGCACATTGATGACATCAACCAGAGCAATGCCGGAAACAGCCGCTTCCCCGCAGCCCGACACCATGATCGTATCGGCCATGCCGATTGTAACAGCCAGCACCTGCTCGACAATCAGCGGGAAAATCAGCCGCCTTAAATCCTGATCAGTAAACATGAGCCCTCCTATATGCGTTTATCATACAGCCTTTATTCTACCTTCAATGTGCTGTGAATGCAAGCATATTATCATGGAACCATTCACGGCCGGACCGTCGGGAACAGACTCTGTTTGGTCCTTGACGCAGAAAAAAATCCGCCGGGGGAACACCTGTTCCGCTTGCCTTTTAAAAAAAAATTTGCTACAATTTCAAATTGTGCGATTTTTGAGGAAAGGATTTTTTGAATTCATGAGCGATATCAGCGAAATTTATAATAAACCGAAATATCTTCCTTTTTTAATCTACTGCCGGGAGCATCATTTTAAAACGATGGAGGACCTGGCCCGATGCCCATTCCATCTTCTGTCCAAGGAACCGGGGTTTACGCCCCTTCTCGCAAGCCGCGTCAGAGCGGTTTATATAACCTTTTGCAAAGCCGGGAAAAGCGCGGACGACCAAGGGCCAACAGGCGAATGTCCGGAATCCGAACAGCCGAAAGCGGCTCCAAAGGCGCCGGTTCCTCCCAAAACACTGAGCGAACCGGAACTGGTGATTCTGCTGCATGCGTATTTCCAAAAGAACGGCGACCGGCTGATTTCGATCGACGATGCCTGCAAAGCGGCGGGAGGGCGCGCCAAACGGGCGGAAATCGCAAAAATTCTGCAAAATGTGGCCTGGTGCCGCATCGTCGATAAGGGCACGTTTTTCTATGCGCCAATCAACTGACTGAAAATAACCGCTGTTCCGGCGGCTACTTTACAACTTTGAAAAAATTTCCTATACTGAAAGTCATACCGAAAGGGGTGCTGGCGGATGAATATTCAGATTTTCGGAAAAAACAAATGCTTCGACACGAAAAAGGCGGAGCGGTATTTCAAGGAGCGGAACATCCGGTTTCAGAGCATCGACGTTGCCAAATTCGGCATGAGCAGGGGGGAACTGGGAAGCGTCAAAGCCGCCGTGGGAGGAATCCGGGAACTGATAGACCCCAAATCGAGGGACTATGAGAACTCTTTGATTGCCTATCTGGCGTCCGAGCAAAATATGGAGGATAAGCTTCTGGAATATCCGGCGCTGTTTAAAACCCCGATTGTCCGAAACGGGAAGCGGGCGACGGTAGGCTACCATCCCGAAATCTGGGAAAAGTGGGAGTAAAATGATGAACGGGCAGATCAGAAAAAACATCGCAATCGGCGCGCTGGTGGATATCGTGCTGAAAAAGGACCAGCCCACCGGCAAGCTGACCCGCGGGCATGTCAAACGCATCCTGACCAACAGCCCCACGCACCCGCACGGCATCAAGGTGATGCTCGAAGAGGACGACATGGTGGGGCGCGTGCAGGAAATCTTAGAGGAAACTGCGAACTGAGGGCGGTTTGTTCTGCCTGCGTTTCCGGGCCGTGAAGTAACCAAAGGGCCCGGCTGAAGCATGGGCCATTCCCGGCGGAAGAAAGCGCTGCCCGCAAAAAATGCGGCAGGAGTGAAAAAAGCGGATTGAAAAGGGGCGCTTGGTGTGAAAAGGAGCGGCAATTTTGTCTATATCCTGCAATGCGCCGACGGAACGCTCTATACAGGCTGGACAACAGACCTGCAGGCGCGTCTGCGCGCACATAATGCCGGAAAGGGCGCGAAATATACCAAAGCCCGCCTGCCGGTACGCATCGTGTATTCGGAAAGCCTTTCGTCAAAAAACGAGGCCATGCGGCGGGAATCCGCCATTAAACGGCTGAAACGGGCCCGCAAGCTGGAACTGGCTGGAATTGACAAAAGTGGAGCTTAATGGTATGGTTGTCCGTGATCAATCAATCACATTTAACGAGGTCAAGGAAAGAAGGAATCTCCAATGAAAAAATTTATGGCTGTTGCTTTGTCGGCGCTGCTCAGTATATCGCTTCTGGCGGGATGCGGCGGCGGGTCGGGCGCATCGGAAAGCGCTCCGGCATCGTCGGCTCCTGAAGCGGCGCCGTCCGGGGAGTCTGCGCCTTCGGAGCAGGAAACTGCCGGCGAAAAAACGGCAATCCGGGCAGCGTCAATGAAAGGGCCGACCTCCATCGGGCTGTTAAAGCTGATGGAGGATGCGGAAAAGGGAGAGGCCGCCAATGATTACAGCTTTTCCATTGTCGGAACCCCGGACGAAATCGTCCCGAAACTGGTGAAGGGCGAATTGGATCTCGCGGCGATTCCGGCCAATCTGGCTTCTGTGCTGTACGGGAAAACAGAAGGGGCAATCAGCGTGCTTGCCGTTAACACGCTGGGCGTGCTTTATCTGGTTGAAACAGGCGATACCATCCACTCTGTTGCCGACC
>JAEXAZ010000294.1 GCA_023394255.1 Bacillota bacterium
GGCAAGAGCATCGTGGGCATGCCCGCGCACAGCATGGTGAAAATGGGCATCAGCCTTGCCCCGGAGGGCCGTGAAGTGTTTCCGGCGCTGACGGTGGAGGAAAACCTGCGGCTGGGTGCGTACATCAAAAACGATAAGGGGCAGATCAGCGCCGCGTTTGACCGCGTATACGCGCTGTTCCCGCGTTTGAAGGAACGCGTCAGGCAGCTGGCGGGGACCCTTTCGGGCGGCGAACAGCAGATGCTCGCCATCGGCCGCGCGCTGATGAACGAGCCGAAGCTGCTGCTCCTCGACGAGCCGTCACTTGGCCTTGCGCCGAACATTGTGCTGATGATTTTTGACCTGATTCAGGATATCAATAAACAGGGCGTCACGATTCTGCTGGTGGAGCAGAACGCCAATATGGCGCTTTCCGTGGCGCACCGGGCGTACGTGCTGGAAATCGGGAAGATTTCCATGCAGGGCAAAGCGTCCGACCTCGCAAACGACCCGAGAGTGAGACAAGCCTATCTGGGGCTGGCGTAAACGCGGCAGCGCGGGTATGGCAGACCCTGTGTATCTGTGCAGATCAAAGAATGAGGATGGAGGTTTTGCATGAAAAAGATTATCAATCACCCGAACAGCGTCGTATCCGAACTGCTGGCAGGCATGGTGAAGGCGCACCCGTCGCTGCAGTATGCCGAGGGGCTGGAGGTCATCTCCCGCCGGCAGAAAACCCCCGGGAAGGTCGGTGTTGTGGCGGGCGGCGGCTCCGGGCATGAGCCGGCGCACGCGGGCTATGTGGGGCGCGGGATGCTCGATGCCGCGGTAGCGGGAAACATATTTTCCTCTCCGAGCCCCGACCGCATTATCAAAGGCATTGAGGAGGCAAACGGGGGAGCGGGCGTACTGCTCATCATCAAAAACTATTCGGGGGATATCATGAATTTCGGCATGGCAAAAGACCTTGCCGAGCTGGACGATATCCCGGTCGAGAGTGTTGTGGTAAAAGACGACGTGGCGGTTCCGGACAGCACCTATTCCACCGGACGCCGCGGCATCGCGGGCACTGTGTTTGTCCATAAGATCGCCGGCGCGAAGGCACAGGCGGGCGGCAGCTTACAGGAAGTCAAAGCGGCGGCGGAAAAAGCGATCGCCAATATCCGCAGCATGGGCATGGCGATGAGCCCCTGTACACTTCCGGCGGTTGGGAAACCCGGCTTCCAGCTCGGCGAGAACGAGGTGGAAATCGGCATGGGTATCCACGGCGAACCGGGCGTCGAGCGCACCGGGATCAAAACCGCGGCGGAGACCGCGCAGATTCTGCTGGACAGGATTTTACAGGACTATGATTTCAGCGGCTCCGAAGTTGCCCTGCTGGTGAACGGCCTGGGCGCGACGCCGCTCATGGAGCTTTACATCCTCAACAATGAACTTGAGAAGATTCTGACCGCGAAGGGTATTTCCATCCATAAGACCTTTGTGGGCAATTATATGACCGCGCTCGAGATGTCCGGCTGCTCCGTCACCCTGATGAAGCTGGACGACGAACTCAAACAGCTGCTGGACGCTCCGTGTGAAACGCCGGCGCTGACCGTTCTGTGAGGACAGGGAAGGAGGATATCCGATGGGTTTTCAACTGACACCGGCGGACTATGTGGAATATTTAGGCAGAGCTTACCAAAAGATTCATGAAAACGGCGACTATGTGACCGGGCTTGATTCGGCAACCGGCGACGGCGATCACTGGAGCAACATCAATCTGGGCTTTGAAAAGCTGGAAGAAGCAGCCGAAGAGCTGAAAACACTCTCCCTCTTCGAGGAATTCAAGAAAATCGGCACCATTATGATGTCTGTCATCGGAGGCAGCTCCGGCGTGCTCTACGGCAGCGCCTACCTTGGAGCCGCCAAAGTGCTCAAAGACAAAACCGTGATTCAAAACGAGGACTTGTGCGCCGTTCTCGGCGCGATGCTCGAGGCAATTATGTCCCGGGGAAACGCGCAGCCCGGCTTTAAAACGATGATCGACTGCCTGCACCCCGCGGTGGAATGTTACCGCGACTGCATTGCGAACGGCCTTTCCGAGCGGGAAACGATCGGAAAAGTCAGACAGGCGGCAATCGACGGCGCGCAGGGCACAGCCGCCATGGAAGCGGTCCGTGGCCGCGCGTTCTATCAGGCGAACAAGGGGGTCGGCCACCTCGACCCCGGAGCGATTACCATGTCCTATCAGATTGAAACGCTGATGGACTATCTCGCGGAAAAATTGTAAGAATCCCGGCCGGGGCGAAAGGAGGTGCGGAACATGCTGCTTGCGGAGATCAAAAGTGACGCCGACAAATTTTCGGAAGTGATTTCCAAAACGCTGGACGTGGATGTGCTGATTGTCGACAACAACCTGAAAACAGTCAGCAATACCTGCCGGTATTTTGATAAATTTACGCTGATCAGCCGCACATCCGTTGTGGGCAGAGTCATCCTCAGCGGGGAAACCGTGGCGATTGACGACCGCACCACCTTTGCCGCCTGCAAAAACTGTCCGGAATTTTATGAATGCGAGATGGCGGGCATCATCGGCGTGCCGATCTTCTATAACGGGGTCGTCGTCGGGGCAATCGCGCTGG
>JAEXAZ010000013.1 GCA_023394255.1 Bacillota bacterium
TTGAGAACGCCGATGTCGATGACGACGATACCTCCAGCGACGTGGAAGAGACCGATGAGGGCAAAGGCAACCCGACCACCGGTGCAAACGACATGATCAACGCCGCTGTTATGGCTGCGATCGCTTCCCTGGCTGCTGCCGGCACCGTTGTCTGCAAAAAACTCTCCAAATAAGATTTCCTTCTTGAAAAACGGCCGCCTTCGAGCGGCCGTTTTTGTTGTAAAATTCCAGAAAAGATTGTCGATCATCTTGACAACCCGGTGCGAATCATAGTAATCTAGTTAGGATTTGAGAAAGGGCGCCTTTCTCCGGATAAACCGGCGGGGGGTGTACGCATGGATTCCAAATTTACGGACGCTGCTTTTGGCGTGACAGAAACTGAGGCGATGAATCGTTTGAAACTTAATGGACAAAAATATTTGGAGCGCGGCGCGGGCATTCTGCTTCCCGTCACCAGCCTGCCATCCCCATACGGAATCGGTACCTTCGGAAAGGAAGCCTACGCGTTCGTCGATTTCCTCGAAGCGGCGGGACAGAAGTATTGGCAGGTGCTGCCGCTCGGCCCGACCAGCTACGGCGACAGCCCTTATCAGAGTTTTTCCGCATTTTCCGGAAATCCTTATTTGATCGATCCGGATCTGCTGATACAGCAGGGGCTCCTCACCCAGGCGGAAGTGGATGCTTTTGATTGGGGGGATGATCCCGCGTCGGTGGACTATGCGAAGTTATATGAAAACAGGTTCCGTGCGCTGAAATCCGCGTTTTTGCGAAGCTCCCACCAGACGGCCTCCGAATTTGCGGTATTTTGTGTGGAAAACCGTTTTTGGCTGGAGGATTACGCCCTTTATATGGCGGTCAAGAATCGCTTCGGCGGGAAAGAATGGCTGGCATGGCCGGAAGATATCGGGATGCGGACGGAAGAAGCGGTAAAGTTTTATTCGGCCCTGCTGGAGGAAGAAATTGCGTTCTGGAAGTTCTGCCAGTATGAGTTTTTCCGGCAGTGGTATTCGCTTAAAACCTACGCAAATCAAAAGGGAATCCGTATTGTCGGGGATCTTCCGATCTATGTCGCGCTGGACAGCGCGGATGTCTGGGTGCACGGCGACCAGTTTCAGCTGGACGAGCGCCGCCGCCCGGTTCGGGTCGCGGGGGTGCCGCCGGACCTGTTTTCCGCTTCGGGGCAGCTGTGGGGGAATCCGCTTTATGACTGGGATTATATGGAGAAGGATCAGTTCACCTGGTGGAAAAACCGGATGGCGTTTTCCGCAAAGCTCTACGACGTGATCAGGATTGATCATTTTATCGGGGTGGTCAACTACTACTCGATTCCGGCAGGGGACGATACCGCCAGGAACGGGGAATGGATGCAGGGGCCGGGCGAAAAACTGCTCGATGCAATCGGAGGTGTGCTGGGAGATGCCAAGGTGATCGCGGAAGACCTCGGCGTGGTTACGCCGGCTGTGCGCGGTCTGCAGCAAAAAAGCGGCTATCCGGGCATGAAGCTGCTGGAGTATGCTTTTGATTCGGACGGAAAAAACGGCAACCTGCCTTGTCATTATGAAAAAAACACGGTGGTTTACGGCGGAACACACGACAACGAGACGCTTAAGGGCTTTTTCGAGGGACAAAACCAATCGGTTCTGCGGTTTGCGCACAGCTATCTGAATACCCGCACGGACCACGAAATTCCGCAGGCGGTTATTCGTGCGGGCTATGCAAGTTCGGCGGATCTGGCGGTCTTCCAGATGCAGGATTTTCTCGGGCTGGATAACCGGGCGCGTATGAATACCCCCTCCACCATCGGCGGCAGCAACTGGCGCTGGCGGCTGAAAAAAGGTGAACTGACGCCGGGACTTGCGCAGTCGATGCGTCTGCTGGCGGAACTTTACGGCAGATAGACTGGAAAGGATGAAACGCCGTGTTTTGAAAACACGGCGTTTTGTGATGTCTGACGGATGGATTGCAGATTGGACAATGCGGGTGTACAATATAAACAGGGCAAAATAATTGTGAGGGCGGTAGATCACTGATCATGTTTGAGAAAAGCGGAATGATTCAGAAATCGTTTGTAACCAGTATGCCGGATAAATCCGGTACCTTTCTGCGCGCGTCCAGAATCATCGCAAAACACAGCGGGAATATTGCCAGGGTCAGCTACAACAAGGCGGTAGACCTTCATATGCTGTTCCTTGACGTGCTGGCTACAAAGGAGGATCTTCAGAAAATAGAAGAGGATCTTTTCAATATCGGCTATATCAGCAACAAAATCGCGGAAACAAGGGTCATTGAGGTATCCGTTAAAATTCCGGATATCCCGGGCGCAATCCTGCCTGTACTGGAAATTTTAAACAGGTATGAGATCAATATCTCCTATATGAATTCCTTTACGAACGGCGGCGCCTGTCAGGACTTCAAGTTTGGCCTGTTGATTGAAAATCCGGAGATTATCAAAACCCTGCTGGACAGTATCAGCGAACTCTATTCCGTTGATATTATCGAGTGTGAAAGTTCCGAGGAAAATCTGGATAATACGGTTTTTTATATCCGGCTCGCCAATGAGATGCAGACACTGCTTGGCATCAGCACCGAAAAAACCATGCAGTTCATCTCGGAATCGAACCGCATCCTGCAGGTGCTTCAGGCGGAAGGCGAAAATGCCGGGAAGGTATTTGACTATATCCGCCGGTTTGCGCACACCGTAAGCTTTTACCGTGGAAACGCGTTCAAGACCACGATCCAGAAACTATGCCCCAGCGAGCTCGTTACGATTTACAGCATCCAGCCCTATTGCGGAAGCAATACCTATCTGCTGGTGGCGCCGGGCGAACTGCTGATGCTTGATACCGGCTATACGATTTATACGGACGAACTGCTGCGGGTCATCAACAGCCTGGTGCCGGACTGGGAGACGCGGACAAAGAAAGTCTACATTACGCATGCGGATGTCGATCACTGCGGTCTGCTTTCTCAATTAACGGATGCAAAAATCATTGTAAACCAAAAGAGCGCTGAAAACTTTGAACGGCAGGCCGCGGGGCTCCCTGACTACCGCGAACAGACAGCGCTTCATCTGGGCTACAGCAAAATCAGCCAGATCATCTCCGGTTACATGGTTCCGGATGTAGCCCGGTTGGAGGTGTTGGACAGCGGCACTCCAAAGGAGCATGACAGCCTGCTCCCGATCGGGAAAATGCGCGCGGGGGATTTGGAGTTTGACATTCTGGAGGGGAGCGGCGGGCATCTCTACGGCGAGATGGTTTATGTGTGCGAACAGGCCGGCATCGTTTTTACCGGGGATATCTTAGTCAATATCAGCGGGTTCTCAAGGGAGAGAGCGGAGTTTAATTCGCTGGCCCCGTATTTGATGAAAAGCGTGAACGTCAATTCGGAAAAAGCCAAAGAAATGAGGATACAGGTTTTGTCTTTGATTCAAAAGATGACCGGACAGAATCACAGGCCGTGTATGATATGCGGGGGACACGGGCCGCTGTCTGAACTGATAGACGGCAAAATGGCCAGCATTGATCCCGGGTAAATAGAAAAAGCCTCCTTTTCCATTGAGCGTCTGTGCATCGGCTTTTGTATGAGAAAACCCCATATGAGGCGCGGGGTTCCGTAAAGTTCCGGCGATGAAAAAACTCCTTTTGACAATGACGGGTATTTTTTGGAATATCTGAAATAATAAACCCATAGTTCAGAGTTTAAAGGAGACTGTTTATGTCGGATAATACAAAAAACCTCAACGCTCTGTCTGCAAGGGCGGCATATCAGCTTGCGGATGTTGTCAAAACCGTACCGCAATTTGAATCGATCACTCCGAGATGGCTTTGCAGGCTGATGGAATTCAAGCCGCTGAAAACGGGTGTGTTTCGGCTGAATAAGGTTGCTGAGGGGCATACGCCGCTGGATATGCTGTGCGACCGGGCCGGAAATGACGATATTCCGGAAGGGTTTGTAGACTACGTTGCCAAGCCGCGGGAATATATTTTAGACTCGATTTCCACGATTATCAATATTAACACGCGGGTATCGGATATTTATAACCATCCGTATGACCAGATCCATGAACAGATTCGGTTGGCGGTTGAAAGTATCCATGAAAAACAGGAAAACCAGCTTATCAACGATGAGGATTACGGGCTATTGCACAATATTGCGGATTCCCAGCACCTTAATGCGCGCGGCGGATTCCCTACGCCGGATGATCTGGATGAACTGATTACGAAGGTTTGGAAAGAACCCTCTTTTTTTCTGGCGCACCCCAAGGCAATCGCCGCGTTCGGGCGCGAATGCACAAAGCGCGGGGTTCCGCCCGTAACGGTAACCTTATTTGGGTCCCCTTTTATATCCTGGCGCGGGATTCCGCTCATACCGACAGATAAGCTGCTCGTGGATGGACAAAGAAATCCCGGGAACAGCAGGGGCAGAACAAGTATTCTGCTCGTCAGGACGGGGGAAAAGAAACAAGGCGTGATCGGCCTCTATCAAACCGGACTGCAGGGCGAACAGTCCAATGGGCTGTCGGTCCGGTTTATGGGAATTGATAACAGGGGAATCGGAATCTATCTGTTGTCCCTGTACTGTTCGGCGGCCGTGCTGGCGGATGATGCCCTCGCGGTATTGGAAGACGTGGAAATCGGGAATTATGATGGCAATGAATGATACCGGACTGTTCGTCAGCGAAGAGCAGATCGATGCCTGTTTGAAGGCTTTTAAAGAAAACGATATTGCGGATACGAAACTGATTGAACAAATTGCAAACCTGTATTTTCAGGCATTTCGGACAAGCGGGGAAGGTCCCGGCCAGACGCAGGAGGAACTAAGCAATACAATTTCCGCTGTATTTACGCAGTCGAGCCTCCTTCCGGAAGGATGGTCGCTGCCCGATTTACGGGACTCCCGGTATGATATTGATGCAATTCGGGCTGATTTTCCCATCCTGTCCGAAAAGATAGATGGAAATGCCCTCGTTTGGCTCGATAATGCGGCGACGACGCAAAAGCCCAAGTGTGTCATTGAAAGGCTCACTTATTTTTACGAGCATGAAAATTCCAACGTGCATCGGGGAGCGCATACGCTGGCGGCGCGCGCGACAGACGCGTATGAAGAAGCCCGGGAAAAGGTGCGGCGTTTTCTGAACGCGTCGTCGTCATCGGAAATTATCTTTTTGCGCGGAGCGACCGAAGCGATCAATTTAATTGCGCAGGCGTATGGGAAAGCGAATATTGGGGAAGGCGACGAGGTCCTGATCTCGTGCCTCGAGCATCACGCGAACATCGTTCCGTGGCAGATGTTATGCGCCGAAAAAGGCGCCCGTCTGCGTGTCATTCCGATAGATGGGAGCGGGCAGGTCGATTTGGACGAATATGCCCGAATGCTCGGGCCGAAAACAAAGGTCGTATCGCTTGCCCATGTTTCGAACGCGCTTGGCACAATTGTGCCGGTCGGGGAGATGGCAGCCGCCGCCCACCGATTCGGGGCAAAAGTGGTGGTGGACGGCGCGCAGGCAATTTCCCATATCAAGGCGGACGTACAGGCGCTTGACGCTGATTTTTATGTATTCTCCGGACATAAGGTGTATGGCCCGACCGGGATCGGCGTGCTGTACGGAAAGCTGGATATCTTAAATCAAATGGCGCCGTATCATGGCGGAGGCAATATGATACGCGATGTTACTTTTGAAAAAACGCGGTATCAGGCCGCCCCGCGCCGGTTTGAGGCGGGTACGGGAAATATCGCCGACGCGGTGGCACTTGGAACCGCGATTGATTATGTTTCCCGGACAGGAATGGACGCCATCCGGGAACATGAACAGTCCCTTCTGGAATACGGACAGGAAGAGCTGCTGAAAATCCCCGGAATCAGGCTGTTCGGATGCGCCAAAGAAAAAACGGGCATTCTCTCTTTTACCGTACAGGGAGTATCCAATGAAAAAATCGGCCGGGCACTGAATGCGCAGGGCATAGCCGTCCGCGCGGGGCACCACTGCGCCCAACCGGTTTTGAGGCGGCTGGGAACGGAAGGCACGGTCCGGGCATCGCTGGCAATGTATAATACAAAAGAAGAACTTGATAAAATGGCCTGGGTTTTAAAAAACGAAATATCAGGCCATTGATAAAAGGGAAAACAAACCTGAAAAATAGAAAGACGAAACCCGCAGTACGGCTTGTCAGGCCGGTCTGCGGGTTTCGCTTTTCATCTCGCGGGGGATAATGGGTTTGCTCACCGAATCTTACGTTTCAATATTGAGATGATCCACCTTGTGCTTCCATAGCTTTGAGCGGCGGCGACGGTGCTTACCAGTTCCCATCCCTGCAGCCCTAACTCATTCAGTTCATTCTGAAACGCGCCTTGATCGACTTTCCCTCCAAACACACCTTTGGCGTCAGTAAACAGTGTTTTGTATTCAAATTGCTCCATATTCGCACACTCCAATCGTGATCATTGACAATATCAGATTCCGCAATTGGCAGCTGCCTTTATCATTGCTTTCCGGTTCTCATGACAGGCATATCCGACCGGTGCAAAACTCCCTTTGAAAACGCGAAACAGCCGAATGCGGCAAAGAGTTCCCATAATGCCAGTATCCCGCACCCAAGCAAAACGCCAATGTCGCCGAACATGCTGCCAATGATAATCGCGGCGATCAGGCCGGGCAGCATAATGACCAAAACTGCAATGGTATAAATGACCATCAAAAGCCCGGCGCTGATGTCCGCACCTGTCCAGCGCAGCGAAAGATAGTTGATGCCCAGGAGCAAAAAGGAAAACAGCACGTAAACCGCGATGGCCGAAACAATCAGCAGAACGGATGCCCCCGTAATAAGCCCCGCAGTGAAAAAAATGAAGAGAGCTTCCACCAATACCTTGAACGCGATCTCTACGTTGCTCCAGACGATTTTACGAAAAGAGCTTTCGGGGATCAGATAGATATAATGCACATAAAGCTCCTTCAGGCCGCGCCCCGTCCCGATCAGGAATATCTGCATCCACATCAGGACCTGCAGAAGCGTGATAATCCCCCCGCCTCCGCCCTTCAGCAACAGGGAAAACAAAGCCGCGCCCAATACCGTGATGACGGACGACAGTCCCCAAAGGCCAAACCTGTTTGCACGGAAAGATTCCCGCAAATGCTTATAAA
>JAEXAZ010000026.1 GCA_023394255.1 Bacillota bacterium
GGCTCTCACAGTTCAGCAGAATCCCTTCCGCCAGCCTTTGCCGCAATTCATCATTCTGGATATCCAGTCCGATATGTAGCTTCGCTTGCTCTACCGCCCTCATCCGCTGCGTCTCTGGCCAGTCCTCAATAGCGGCCAACTGTTCCATTTTGCTCTCTGCCGGTCGCCCGTCTCCTCCAGAATGCGGCATGAACGACCGAATGCTTGGCTTATCCTTTGTGGCTTTTGTATCCGTGAAGTTGCAGGCCGTACCGTCTATAATCTCCCGTCGCGCCTCATGGTACGCTTTCACCCGGCGCTCGTAACCACGAACTATCCAAAGGCATTCCTGCCGAACGTCATACGGTAAAACTGGTTTTCTGCTCAATCGTGCACCTCCTGCGTCTTCTCGCATATACTATAACGTGCGGCAATCAGCATAGCCGCAGCTCCATAATCCATGGGTTCTAGTCTCCAAAAAAATATGCAGACCTCCTCTTTCCTTTTGGCAGCCTCAGAAATGGGGCTGCTTTTTTATGAACGTTCCGGCGGCTCCGGTTTGGTGCGGTAGGCGAGCCACGTTTTGCCGTAGTCTTTCGGGTAATGGCTGATATTCGCTTCATCGGGGCATCTGGCGATATACTTTGCTGCGTTACGCCAAGGCACCGTCCACCCTCCGTAAAGCCGCCCAACAATATACACCGGCTCCCCGTCCATCCCCCGCAGCTCGTCGAGGGTAAGGGGAGCGTTGTCGGGCTGGGCGCGGCGGTTCCAGGCGGCTTCGGCAGATTCGATAGCCCATGCTTTTTTCAACGCCCAGCGTGTTATTGAGCAACCGCAGTCACGGCACTTGATTGTCACGCGGTATCCGCTATCTCCCGATGGGATTCCGACTTCTGGGATTGCTCTCTTAAACGGGTTATCCGCGTCGCAGCACGGGCACGGCTTCAATTCACTCATTGGGGGCCTCCTTTGCAAGTGCTGACATATCGTATCCTGACCGAATAAAACGCAGTGTTTTTTCGTGGTTGCATCGGTTGCCAAGGTACGTATAAATTTCTGTCATATCTTCCTGCGAAAAGTCAGTACCGAGGAAAGCGTTGATACCGTTCAGGTGGTACTTTTGCGATACCCGCGATACGCTCTTGCTTGCCTCCCGTGACAGCCATTCAAGCACCTTCGCATTGAGCTCTTCTTCTGTCTCAATGCCCTCCAAAGCGAAATAGCTGTTTCTGGCGGGGTATATGATGATTTCAAACAGGCTGTTCACAAAGAATTTCGGGAAGGCCGCCCGTAGCCGCTCTCTGATTTCTCGCCGCTCAAATACGTTCATTCTTCCGTCCCTTCCCCGGCCTCCTGAGGGCCGCGCCATTTTGGTGTGCACATTGGAGAATTTGTGCAATCACCATCAGCACAAAAATGACAAGACCCCTTCTCGCAAATCCTCATCATTTTTTCTATATCCTCCACCGCCGCATCCAGTTCCGCTTGCAGGCGATTTTTCTCCGCAAACTCTGAAAAATAGCAGTCATGATTATACTGCACTTGCTCTTTCAGCCGCTTAATTTCCGCGTCTTTTTCGGCGCTTTCGGCGGTCAGGCGTTCCAACGCGTCGGCGGCTTCATTGTCCAAATCGCTGCAATGATCTCTGTACGGGCAGAAATTGCAACTCCCCGTATTTACCGTGTCATTGACAACGGCATCGCAATACCGCAGCGCCGCAATCAGCTTTTCATTTTCCATCGTCATACCTCCACCGGTAACCGCCGGCTGTTTGCGCCTTTCCGTTTATGGCGTTGTAGATTAGGCTAGTTGCCACATGAAGTTGCTTAGATGCAATTGGAACCGATTCGTATGTAGTCTCTTCCCCGTTGTCCCCAATTGAAACAACACGGCGCGCCTTTCTGCCTCCGCCTGTTTTGTCTCTGATCGGGGGTTCTTTTTCGACCGGCGGAACACGCCTACTCCACTGCGCCCTTCTCATACCCCTAACCACAACAGGCCATGATTTATGCACCCATTTTTTGAATTCCAGACATCCGAACCCTGCGCATGGCGTTTTTCTTCTTTTGCACCCAACGCAGGGTGATTTATTGATTTTTATCATCCATGCCCTCCTTAACCATCCCATCCAGAACCCGCACCAACTGCAAGGCATTCTCCGGCGTCGGGTCTTTCCGCACAGCGGCTTTTGCCGATTCCGTCAGCCGGTTTACCTCGGACTGGTGAAATGCAAGATTGTCCTGAAAAATTGCTTGTTTTGTCGCGTCGTCTAGCGCTTTCAGAATTTTTTTCTTCTCTACCGCCGCAGAATCGCGGTCAAGCACTTTATCCCGGAAGGACTTGTACAGGCATCGCAGCGCCTGAAACGCCGCCTGATCGTAGATGCACAGATCGTCCGGCATCGGGTCACCGCGCATGGCAGCCTTTTCATACGGCAACGCAAATTCAGCCATTTTCCGCATACCTCCACTCATATCCGTCACAAAAGCGAACCGCTCCGCGGCAACATTTTCTAATGCTCGATGCAGAATGCAATCCGCAGGATTTCGCCGCAGCCACAGCCCCCAAAAAGCTTCCAACAACATTTCCTGACTTTGGATCTAATTTTTCTATTGTTTTTTTCTTGGAATCCGAGATTCTAACATTTCTCGTCCCAAAGGACTTGTTTTTAGAAGGACTTATCCACTCTAAATTATCAACATGATTATTAGAGACGTTTTCATCTTTGTGGTTGACCTCCAGAAGCAGCGTGGGATTTGGATTTTGAATAAATGCCATAGCCACAAGCCTGTGAACTCGAAATTGCTTTTTTCTGTTCTGCCTACATAATTTGACATAGGCATATCCTCCGGTGAGAATTTCCTGATACAGGATTCGTTCCTTCCCATACTTTAGACTTTTCACTTTTCCATACGAACTAACTTCGTAATCCCCCTCGTATCCGGGAATGGGCTTCCATATTTCATTCATCTTTATTGCCCTCCGAAAGCGATAGATACCATTCCAAAACTGAAACCGCCGACTCCCAGCCATGGCAGCATTCCCAGAAGTTTCCCTGAGCGGTTAGGCATTCTCCCCACCAGCGCTGTTCTTCAGAAAGACGTCCTGATTCAGTTTTGAGTTCGATATACAGAGAGTGGAACCGCCCGCGTGGAATTGGTAGGCACAGGTCAGGAACACCCTTCTTGACGCCCTGTCGTTTATCTATGGCAATCTGCTTCGCATCGGCAATCGTTTCATTTTTGATATGGAACAGCAGTGCCAGCTCCGGCCACTGGCTGCGGATGGACGGCTGCTGCGACCATTTGATTACTGCGGCTTGGTGCTGGGCTTCACTCGCCATCTCTAACCACCTCCACAAACGATGTTGGCGCTTTGTCCCCGGGCTTTTTCTCGCGACCCTGACGGACGGTATATCCATTTCTGGCAAGGATCACAATGACTGCATCGCGGTCATCGGGTTTTGAAATCTTCAGCTTCACGATGCTTTTCCTCCGTTCATAATCCGGTTCAGAATCTGACTGGCCTGCATCTTTGTGAGGCCGGTGGCGTCAAATCCTTTGCAGCGGTGCTGAATAATCTTCATCTGCTTGTCCGATGCCGGACGTTTTCCCCAGGAACGGACAGCGTTCAAATCCCAGATATACGCCTGCTGCGGGTAGATGTTTTTCAGCTTGAGATATGCCCGATCAAACGCCTCCTGCATACCGATGCGGCTTCCATCTGCCATGTTAACCATGCCCAGACTGTCCGGGCACGGGATAGTGAGCTTTTGCCTGTTCAGTAAGGAACAAACCATGGACCCGTCCGGCATCTTAAACCAGTTGACATCGTGGGTCTGATATTGCTGTTCCTGCGCCCAGAGGTCAACGATCTGAATGTTCTTAATCCAGCTCTCCGGGGTATCGGACGCAGATGCAATCTTGATCGGCAGTTCAAACAGATCCCCCTCGATCTCATCCTGCTTTCTGGCTGGCACATTCTCCATGTCGATTCCCAGCAGAGAGGGTGCCGTGCAGAGGCTCTTTCGGCCGGTAATACCAACACAGTCGATCAGCAGCAGCTTTTCCTTCCCGGGGTAGAGCCGTAAACCGCGCCCTACCATCTGCGCATACAGCGCCTCAGACTGCGTGGGACGTGCCACAATGACCGTCTCGACGCGTGGAATATCCGTTCCCTCGGTAAAGACCATGCAGTTGACAATGCAGGGAATCTTACCGGCAGTGAAATCGTCGATGATGGCCTTGCGGTTTTTCGTGTTACCAGTCACCACCACAGCCCCCTGGATTCTGTTGGCGATCTCCTCACACTGGTGCACAGACACGGCGAAGATCAGCGTGGCGCCGTGTGCCAAATCTCGATAGGCCTGAGCTATCGCATCTGCGGTCCCCTCCATGGCCTCGTCCAGTTCACCTGGGGCATAATCACCCTGCCGGGTATGTACAGCGGACAAGTCAAATCCGATATCCACGCGCCGGCAGGTGATATTGCAAAGCCAGCCATTTCGGATTCCCCATTTCAAATCTCGCTGGAAAATGATTTTGGAAAACACATTATCCAGACGGACCTTATCGCCGCGGTTCGGCGTCGCTGTGAAACCGATCAGCTTTTCAGGCTTAAAGTAATCAAAGATTGTGCGGTAAGTATTGGCTGCGGCGTGGTGCGCTTCATCGCAGATAATCAGTCCGAACTCAGTCGGATCAAACCGATCCAGCCGGCGGAACATGGACTGAACCGATGCGCTCACGACTTCTTCGCCGTTGCTGTGAGAGCTGGCACGCTCGACGCCATAGGAGCAGTCAAAGTATTTTCGGGGCTGCTCCACCAGCTCCTCCCGGTGGCTGAGAATCAACATCCGATTTCCATGCCGCGGGATGTTGGCAAAAGTAACTGTTTTACCAAGACCGGTTGCCATTTGCTCAAGATACGCGCCGGGCGGCTGCGTCTCAATGGCTTTAATAGCCTCGGTTTGATAATCTCTCAGGTTCATATTTCCTCCAAAAAACGTGGAACATGTGGAACGGCGTGGAACACGTTGTTCCACGGTTCAAAGCATTGCGCCACAGTGGTTTTACGTTAGGTGTGGAACTGTGGAACATTTTTTCAAAGTTCCTACGCGCGAGCACACATATACCATATAAAGCGGATATTTTTTATTTCCTATATAGCGATGTATTTTTTGTTCCACAGTTCCACGGTCAGTTTTTCATTCCTTGCAACCATTGCGGCTCTAAGAGTAAACGGCGTGGAACACGTTGTTCCACGGAGTTCCACAAATTCCACAGTCAAAGCGGCAATTCATCATTCGGTTCGTCTTCCATATCAACCATCGGAAGCTTCAGACAGAAGCATTCCGTAGGAATTCCGTTGATGCGTTTGCCTTTTGTGTTCGCTCTCCCGCGTGTCTCGATGAGATGCTCGGCCTTGAGATAGCTGATCATTGCGGCGGTGGAATATCCCTCATCCTGAAGGATGCGTTCGAAAACGCCGCGAATGATATAGGCCCGGTTATCTTCGATGGCACCGAGCACTTCGATATTCTCTGATCTTCCGCAGAGTTTATTGCTGTTCTGCGTGACCCAGTCGCACAAGAACTTATATCCCCTGTCGCCAGCACTGACCGCGGCCTTGCTGGCAAGAAATTCAGAGATCTCCGCGACAGTGATTGGATGCTCTGTTCCATGGAACACCCACCTGCAGGCCAGCTCATCAGCCAGCACAATGGACGCAGCTGCCATAGCCTGCTTCTCGGTTGTATCTCTATCAGAAAGATCTCGAAACAACTCTCGGTATCGCTCTGTGACCTCTTCGATCACGCCGGGCTTGTAAAGCTCCTCAACAAATTTTTTGCCCGCAAATCCGAAATTGCGCTTCACTACTCCGGACACTCTCATTCCGTCTTGAATGACTGCGTGAGAGGATTTGCACTCAATGTCGATTACGCGGTTTACGGCCCCCGCTCCAGCATTCTGGGCCGTCAGAGGGCTCTCACCCGTGGTCAAGATACACAGACGCCAGGTGGGCGTTAAATCAACGCCTCCAGCCTTATTTCCACGGGTTCTGCCCACACCCTGTGCAAGTTTGTAGACATCAAAGTTACTGCGTCCTCGGCTGTCCTTGGAAAGCTGAAGCTCGTCAAGGCAGAGCGGAAGATTATTTAGGAAGGCTGCCGTCTTTTCCATGCCGACGACCGTACCGTCGAAGGTCTTGACATAGGCTCCGACCGCCGGATCACCCCACACGCTGGCGGCCACCATCAAAGCGACCGTCTTACCGGTGCCAGAATCCACACCCCAAAGGTGAACAAAAAACGGCAGGCAGTTGAGCGGCTCCAACAGAACTGATGCGAAACTGGCGGCCAGGATGATCCTTGCTGTGGCGGACATTGTTCGCACTTGCGACGCAACTTCCATCCATT
>JAEXAZ010000315.1 GCA_023394255.1 Bacillota bacterium
GTGCCCAATGGGGTCTTCCTTACGAAAACGCAGGGTAACCGGTACAATCGGAAAGGGGGCCCGCTCCTCATAGGGAGAAAAGACTCCCAGCATGGCCCGTTCCCCTTCAGGATAGCCTGAAAAAAACAAATAATTGGAATACCCGCTTGACACGGCAACCTGACGCGCCAAAGTGAGCTGGTGCATGTCCAGAAAGCCTGAAAAGCGGGTCATTGCATTCTGCTGCGCAGACAAAAACAGGTCAGAAATATGGGCGGCAAATGCTTTATCCTGCTTGTCTGTCAGATAAACGGGCTTCATCAGAAGAACACACCGTTACTTTCCAGCTCATCCAGCAGATCCCCCATAATATCGACATTATAAGGCGTGATAATATAGGTGCTGTTCGCCACACGTTTAATCTGCCCGTTGTTCGCATAAGCCACACCCGACAGGAAATCTATCAGCCTGCGAGAAACATCCTTATTGGTAGACTCAAGATTCAGCACCACGGTACGTTTGTCATTCAGGTGATCTGCAACTGAAGAAGCGTCGTCAAACCGTTCCGGCTTGACCAGCACTACCTGGAGCTGTGTGGTCGCATGGATATTCACCACTTTGTTTCCGCGTTTACTGTTTTCAGAATGGGCAGATGGCTCCTCCGGTTCGCGTGGCGCACGCGAATCCCGCGGATTGTCATTGGCAAGGAAGTCTACATCATCCTCGTAATATTCATCTTCAGGAATTCCGATAAAATTCTTGAATTTGTCCATGATTCCCATAACAACATCCCTCTCAATATCTCAACAGCCGCGTCCCGCAAAATACAGGATCGCCGCAATTTTAATTTTTATTGGGGTAATTCCTCCGACCAAAAAGCGCGCTCCCAATTCTGACAAGATTGGACCCATGTTTAATCGCTATCGGATAATCGTCAGACATACCCATGGATAGAAAATCCATATTGATATTATCTATTTTTTTCTCCCCGATGTCAATAAATAGTTGATGCATGCTGGAGAAATAGTGTTCTTTTTGTACGATATCTTCACAAATCGGCGGAATAGCCATCATTCCACGGATATGAATACGGTCAAAATTAGCCATCTGTTCCAAAAAACGTGGCAAAAATTGAGGCAAAACACCGGATTTTGTCTGCTCTTCTCCAATATTTACCTCTACCAGGCAATCCAACTGTTTTTGATGCTTTTCACATTGGCGCTGCAGTTCCTCAGCCAGAGGGATACTGTCCAGAGATTGGACCATCGTTACTTTATCGATAATCTGACGCACCTTATTGGTCTGTAAATGGCCGATAAAATGGATTTCAACGCCACTTTTATGATAGTCTTCATATTTTGCGCAAAGTTCCTGCGCCTTGTTTTCTCCCAGCAGGGTGACGCCTGCGGCGATCGCTTCGTTCACCCGTTCCGCATCGACCGTTTTCGTAACAGCCATGAGGCGGACATCCGCCGGATTTCTTCCGCAGCTTGAGCATGCTTCCTGTATATTGTCCAAAATATGGCGGACCGCATGAGCGACAGAACGGTCATCCGACCTGCTTATTGTCATAAAGATTCATCCCCTCGATCACAACTTCGTCAAATTGCTGCAAGCCGCGCCCGAAATCCGGGTTACTGGCATATTCCGGATCGTTATCCCTGCAAAGCACAAATCCGACGTCTTCATAAACCACATTAACAGGCCGAAACAGCAGCTTTTCCCCAACCAGGGTATAGACGCCCTTCTGCATGCCTACAAACCGGACGGCCTGTTCACTGACCCGAAGGCCTGTCACAGATTTAAACTGGACATCCGCCTGCGCAATACGCAAATTCACAAGGGACTCATTGATGTAGCCGCAGCGGAATACCACCACATTCCCCTTCTCCGGGTCCTTGTTGATATTGCAGATCGTGGCCGTAACAGGGCTCAGCCCGCTGATATTAAAATCCAGCGTTACAATCCCGTTCAGGTGATATTTGGCAATCTCATCATCCGATACCGTCGCGGCAAAATACCAGTTATGGTCGACCATCAATTTGCCGACGCGTCCATCCGGCCTGCTTTTCTTCTGTGCCGGCTGGTTCATAAGCTGGAATAATTGACCGGCGTCAAGCTGATCCAATTCCCTCATATCAACTTTGTTTTCAAAACCATCAATCGCCCGAATGAAATAACCCGGCTGGGGCGACTGAATGATTTGGGGTTCTTCGGTGATCTTCTGGGCGTAAAAATCTTCTTCCGCGCTGATTTGGTCGATTGCGTCCTGAAAGTCATTCTGCTGGCCGGTTGCAATTTGTTTTGTATTGATCAGCACCAGCAGCTTGTCCGCCGTATCCCGCAGATTGATCAGCGCGTCCGCATTTACCGCGTCAACGATGCTCCCCACTTCGCTGAAGATCTGTTTGTTCAGCACGTCGGTGTGCGCATAGGAAGTCGTTCCCGGATCCTGTGATTTTTCCAGCAAACCGCGCCTGATTTCCAGTTCCCTCATTTTAGCGGTCGCTTCGGCATCCGCCTTATTCCGGAAAACCTCCGCGAGCTGCGAATTGATCGACACCTTGGCGCCATCCTCAACCGTATAGACAGCCACCTCATTGCCTATCCGGTCATCCAGAATCAGTTCATCCCGAAGCGCAATTCCGGTAATCCTGGAAGACTCGGATACCGTATATAATAAGGCTGTTTCCGTCTTGTAACGAGAATTCAGAAAACGGTATGCCTGAAAGCCCGCATAAATGAAAAGGAACAGCGCTAATATTGCAAGCACGATCCTCTGTGTTAACGTATTTTTCATAGGGTATTATTCTTCGCCGCCAGCGTCGCAGGAGTCCAAAATGCTGATGGATTTGGCCGGGATGATCGTTGAAATTGCATGCTTGTAAACAAGGTTCTGGCGTCCTTCACAGTCCAGAATGACAATATAGGAATCAAAACCTTTCACAATGCCCTTAAACTGGAAGCCATTCGTCAGATAGATCGTGACCGTAATTTTTTCACGCCGCGCCTGATTTAAAAAAACATCCTGCAGATTAAGCTGTTTCATCATTACCCTCCCTGTTGCAAAGCAAAGTTCATTGTTTATTGCATTTCTATTGATCTGTTTGATCTGTTTGTTTATTATATCATAAAATACCGCTGTTGTGAATGATGTTTTTTGCGGCTTGTAACAGCATCGAAGGATCATGAAAGCTGTCAACGGTCAGCCAGTGGATACGGGAATCCCTCCCGAACCATGTCATCTGCCGCTTTGCATAGCGCCGGGTCGCCTGCTTTAACGCGGCAACACAGGTATCCAAAGCGCAGGAGCCGTTGAGGTATGCCTCCAGCTCTTTATAACCGATCGCCTGACGCGCTGTCCCGCCATAGATACGGCTGATTCTGCGCGCTTCCTCCAAAAGGCCCGCTTCCATCATGGCATCCACGCGCCGGTTAATCCGGTCATAAAGGTTTTTCCGCTCGGCAAACGAAAGGCCCAGCATGCATAAATCATAACGCGGCCCCTCCATACGGGACCGCCGCTGATGCTCGCTCATAGGGACGCCTGTCAGCCGGTAAACCTCCAGCGCTCTGATTATCCGTCCCAGGTTGTTGGGATGCAACGCCGCGGCCAATTCCGGGTCGACTGCGGCGAGCTGTCCGAGCAGAAACTGATTTCCCTTTTCCTTTGCAACAGACCCGAGTTCCAGACGGACGGACTCGTCATTTTGAATTTCCGTGTAGTTGATGTTATCCACAACAGCATTTACGTAAAGACCGGTTCCGCCGGCGAGAATCGGAAACTTTTTGCGTCCGGCAATTTCGCTGATCGCGGCATGCGCCAATCCCGCGTAATCAGCGACGGAAAAAGCCGCGTCGTCAGGTTCCAGAAAATCAATCAGATGATGGGGGATGCCGGACATTTCCTTTGCCGTGGGTTTTGCAGTCGCAATATCCATCTGCCGGTATACCTGCATGGAATCGGCGGACACCACTTCCCCGTCAAACGCTTTTGCAAGTTCCACGGCAAGCCCCGTTTTTCCGGACGCAGTCGGCCCCACCACAGCCACCAGCGGTATCCTTTTTGTTGGTTCAGTCATAAAAGCCTCATCCAAGTCTGCCAAATTTTTTTTCAATTTCGTAACGGGACATACGGATCGCAACAGGCCGCCCATGCGGGCAATGCGTTGCGCTTCCGTCCTCTCTCAGCAAGGTGACCAGCTGTTTGAGCGATAGCGATGAAGTCCTGTCATGCGCCTTGATGGCTGCCTTGCAGGCGATCGTGTGATACAAATCTTCCAGTTGTCTGGGCAACAGATGGTGGTTATAGCTGAGCAGCTTCTGCGCAAGTTCTGTCACAACCAGCTCCAGATCGGCTTTCGCCAAAACCGGCGCCACCTCGCGCACGACCACAAATCCGTCCCCGAAATTTTCGATTGCAATCCCCGCGTCTGACAAGAGGTTCAGATTGTCTAAAATAGCGGCATGCTCATCCGGCGTCAATTTGACCGATATAGGGGCGAGCAACAGCTGCTTTTCGCCCGCAATCCCGCCTGACGTCAGGCGGTTAAACAAAAGCCGTTCATGCGCCGCATGTTTGTCGATCAGGATCATCTGGTCTTCATTCTGCAAGACCAAATAGGTATCAAATAGTTCCCCGATCAGCCGGGCGTTTTCGTATGGATCCTGCGGCATCGGCTGAGGAGCCTGCTCGGGGTCCGCCTCAATGTCAAGAATCGGCCTTTTGCGCAGGTCGTAAGTCTCGTCTAAAAAATTTTCGCTTTCCAGCACCGCCGTGGCGGCCGACGGCTGCGGGGTTGGAACACGTATTGGTTCCCCCGCCGGGGATACCGAACGGGAAACAGGCTTTTCCGTAAATGAAAGTCTTTCTGCGGCGAGCGGTTGTGTCCTGCTGCTGACTGGCGAATGAATCTCCGCTTTTTTCTCCGGCAACTCAGAAACCGTCAGCCGGTACTGGCTGGCGCTCATCCGCTCCTGACGCGGTATTTCCCGGCTTTGCGATACTGAAAAGGGATTATACTTTACATCTTCCGCTTTAATTTCAGGCTGCAGGCTGTTTGCGCCAAGCGCCGTTTTGCAGCCGTAATAGACCAGATCAAAGATGTTTTTTTCATTTGCAAACCGGACCTCTATTTTGGCGGGATGAACGTTGACATCCACCTCGTACGGGGGAATTACCACGTTTAGCACGCAGGAGGGAAATTTCCCGACCATCAGCATATTCTTATAGGCTTCTTCCAGCGCCGCCATGCAGGTTTTCGAGCGCACAAACCGGCCGTTGATAAAAAAATTCTGCATCGTACGGGAACCGCGCGCAATAAAAGGCTTGCAGATGCATCCTTCCAGCACCAGTTGACCCTGCTGATACCGGACAGGAATCGAGCTCTCGGCAAACTCGCGGCCCAGTATACAGCGGACGGCGGAAATCAGCTGCCCGTCACCCGGCGTCTGTAACTTCACAGCTCCGTCACGGATGAACTTAAACGCAACACCGACGTTCGCCAATGCCGCTTTTTCCACAACAGCGGCAACGCTGTTCCCTTCCGAAACATCTTTTTTCAGAAATTTCATCCTCGCGGGGGTGTTATAAAAAACGTCACGGACGGTGATCGTGGTGCCGACCGGGCATCCGGCGTCCTCCAGCCGTTCTTCCTCGCCGCCTGCAATGGAATAAAAGGTGCCGGCCACTTCCTCCCGGGTTCTGGTCAGCAGTTCCACCCTGCACATCGCGGCTATGGACGCCAGAGCCTCCCCGCGAAAACCCATGGTTGTAATATGGCTTAAATCCTCGCTGACGCGTACCTTGCTGGTTGCGTGGCGCAGGAACGCATTGGCCACATCAGCCCGCTCAATGCCGCTGCCGTTATCGGTGACGCGGATCAGCCGGATTCCACCGCCCTGTATTTCAACGGTTATGGAAGTGGCGCCTGCGTCCGCGGCGTTTTCCACAAGTTCCTTGACGATGGACGCAGGGCGCTCCACAACCTCGCCGGCAGCGATCAGCTCCGCTACCTGCCTGTCTAAAACATTGATTTTCGCCATGTGTCCACCTCCTTTTATTCTTTCAGCAGTTCTTTCATTTCATACAGTTTATTCAGCGCCTCAATCGGGGTCAGCGTATTGACGTCCGTTTTGCGCAGGATTTCCTCCACCTCGGAAGGTACAATGGCCTCAAAGGAAATTTGTGAGGAATCCCCGTTCGCGGCAGGTTTCTTTTTAGCGGGAGAGACCGTTCTGCCCTCCTCCAGCTGGTTCAGCACCTGACGCGCGCGCTTAATGATCCAATCCGGCACACCCGCAAGCCTGGAAACTTCGATCCCATAGCTGTCGTCGGCTCCGCCCGGAACAATCCGGCGCAGGAAGGTGATCTCCTCGCCACGCTTCTTGCAAGCGATGTTGTAGTTTTGAACTCCGGGAATTTCGTCCTCCAGAACGGTCAGCTCGTGATAATGGGTGGCAAACAGCGTTTTTGCGCCG
>JAEXAZ010000062.1 GCA_023394255.1 Bacillota bacterium
GCAAAGGGCGGCGTTTTATGTCTGGCAGAACCAGAGCTGCTCCCCGCCGGTAGAAAGCGCGCAGGAACTGCTGCGGCAAATCGACCTGTGACAAGGCCGCCCTGTCAGCCGGGCTGTAAGCCGGCCGGCAGGGCGGTCCCTGTTTTACGCTTATAGCTTTTCCCGCACCCGAAGGGGAATTCCAAGCCCGGATGCAAGCTGCCTGCAAGCGGCAATCTCTTCTTCCGGCAGAATATCCACCACGGTGAACATCACATGGGAAACATATGATTTACAGCTTGCCGCGAATTGCAACAGCGAGTCAAACGCCGGGGGTCCGTAAATACTTTGCACGACCTCATGGTAACGCTGCCGGTCGGGAGCGTTCAGGCTGATGGAGACCGTATCGACCAGCCCTTCCAGCAGCGGGGCTGTCGGTTTTTTGTGGATCAGGTCGGCAAGCCCGTTGGTGTTTACGCGGATGGGAAGGCTGCTGATCGCCCGGATGCGGCGGCAGACTTCCAGCAGTACATCGAGCCGTTCCATGGGTTCGCCGTAACCGCAAAAAACGATTTCCCGGTAGCTGCCAAGGTCATAAGAAACAAGGGCCTCCAGTACTTCATCGGCTGTCGGCTCTTTTTTAAGCCAGAGGCTGTCAGAATCCCCGACCGTGTCCTGCTCCTGCCGGATACAGAAAACACAGCGGCAGGGACAGCGGTTAGTCAGGTTCAGATAGATACCGTCGCCAACGGTATAGGCAATTTGATTCATAATGGCTCCTTCTCTCTAAATCATCAGTTTGGATTTGACTTTTACCCGGTCAAGCAGATACCCGCACAGTACATAACAAAGGGAACTGCCCGCGGACTGCAACAGGGAAACAGGGATTTGCGCCAGCCCGCCGGCGGTGTCGCCGGTCAGCAGGACCCCGGCTATATAATATCCAACGACCGTAATGGCGCAGGCAGGGACAAGCGCGATAGAATTGCGTATGCAAAGGACCGTTTTGCGGCGGCTTGTGAAAGACAGCGCGACGAGCCCTTTTATGATCAGGGTTGCCGGCAGCCAGATCATTGCGCCGGGGGTGAGCGCATCGGACAGGCCCGCGCCGATTGCACCCGCGGCAACGGCATAGGGGGCGGGAAGCACGCTGCCAGCCAGATAAATAAAAGCGTCGCCGAAATGCAGATACCCTCCGCTGGGGCCTGCCGGGATATGGAAAAAATAGGCGGTGGTAAGATAGATGATTGCGGCAAAAAGGCCCGCCAGGCATAGCTTTTTCGTCTTATCCGGATACATTTGGCACCAGCCTCCATAAATGTTGTTCAAACGGAATCCCCTCACGCGGATCGTTTTCGGCGCCCAAATTTCCGAGAGCGAGCGAGATGAACTCTGCCGCCAGTTTGACGGCATCCGTTAAGGGCGTGCCGCGCGTAACGGCGCCGCAGAGAACGGACGCAAAGATATCGCCGGTTCCGGAATAGCCGATGCCTGTGTCGGGATAGTTCAGCCGGTAAACCGCGTGATGCCCGAGATCGATATTCAGAATTTGCGCCAGATTTCCGCTTCTGCATCCGGTGACAATGATCTGTCTTAAAGTATTGGAGGCGATATTAGACGCAATTTTCAGAAAATCCTGATCGGACAGTCTGCTCCAGTCGGTATCAGGCGGCAGGTCGGCCAGCAAAAAGAGTTCGGTCGGGTTGGGTGTGATCAGGTGCGCGTGCGCTGCAAGCCGTTTCATTTCGCGGACATAGTTTCGGTCAAAACAGGAATACAGCTCTCCCTGATCCCCCATAACGGGGTCAACGAGTACGAATGCATCGGGATATTGGCCGATTAGTTGTTCAGTAATCATGGAAGGCTGGGCGCTGCTGCCCAGAAAACCCGTGTAAATTGCGTCCGGACGCAGGCTGCGCCGCTTCCAATGCTCCAGATAAGCCGGGACTTCGCCGGTTAAATCCAGATAAGAATAATCTCCAAACCCGGTCTGGTTGGAAAGGATTGCGGTAGGCAGCGGAAGACAGTGATGCCCCATTGCCGACAGGATGGAGATTGCGGCGTTCAGTGAGCATCTGCCGATGCCGGAAAGGTCATGTACCGTCACAATACGCGCCATAGGTCACCTGTTCTTTCTTATCATATTAAACCCAGTATAAATGGGGGGAGAACGGTTTGCAAATGAGCCGGATGCCGTCTTTTATGCGTAATGTTTGTCAACTGTTACAAATATTGCGCAATAAAATAAAAAATAGATTGTAATTATCACAATGAAATGCTCACATCACTGGAACCGGTTTGAGGCGGAATAAAAGCCTGACAAAATGAAAGGGCTGCACAGGCCGGTTTTTTATTCATTTCATCAAAAATAAAAAATGGAATGTATGACACATATTTGCTCACAAAATAAAAAGCAGCACCGATCGCGGTCGGCGCTGCTTTTTTGCAGCTTTAGGCGCCACCGGATGGTGACGCGGTTCAGAAATTCGAATGTCAGATTATATTGGGAGAGAGTTTGTTTCAGTCATGGAACGATTTACTTCTTTTCTTATATACTTACTGCACGGAAAACGATACGTCATCCAAATCGACAAATTCGGTGGGACCGCCGGTGGTGACAGTAATATCAATTCTTGCCGCAGTCGTATTGCATGGAGCGACAGTCGTGATGATCTGATAATAGCTGAACCCGGCAGTGGCGGGCAGGAATCCGGCAGGCACGGTGATAGCCCCGCCAAAAGCGTCTCCGTTCGGAGTTACAAAATGGACGGAAGCCGTGAACCCGGCGGTTGGGGCAAGCCCTTCCGCACGCGCGAACAGGGAAAGCACATAGGCCCGCCCGCCCGCTACGTTCGGGATAAGTTGTGTCAGATTTGCTCCGTTTTGGAGCGTGACGGAAGAAGTACCGGAGTGTACGCGCCCGGGTGTTGTATTCTGAGCTATCAGGGTGGGCGTTGTTGTGGTCCAGCCTGTAGGAACGGTTCCTGTAAAAGATTCCATCCCGCCGTTTACGACCAGCTCACCGCATCTGACAGGAACGATCGGCTCCGAATTGGAGTAGCGGGAGGATGCGTTTGTGCAACATGAAGACATTCTTATACATCCTTATGAGATTCATTACATGTTCTTTTCATTCAGACAGAGGAACGTTATCTATCCAAAACATCTTATGCCAGAAACTTCATAAGCGTTCAGATTCCCGGCCGCCCGGGAGCGCCGCTGCCCGGGGTATGAGGGGCGGAATGAAAAAGGAGACCGCGATTCTGCGGTCTCCTGGCTGTAAAGGACTCTGCGTCAATACCTGCCGGTCAGAGGGCGGTCGGACTCGGGGACAGTCCCAGTTTCCGGATCATTGACTTCGGAGGAAGAAAGGCGGTCTGTTTTAAGATGGAAGTTTTCCACCATATTTTTGAGCAGGCCGGCCTGGCTGGAGAGTTCTTCGCTGGCGGCCGCACTTTCCTCAGACGTAGCGGAATTCATCTGCACGACGGCGGAAATTTGTCCGATGCCTGTTGAAACCTGCCGTATGGACACCATCTGTTTTTGAAATGCCGAAGCGATTTCCCCTATGTTAGCCAGAATTTCCCTGGTGCCGCCGACGCTATTCCGCAGCGCCTGTGCGGTTTCGTCCGCGATTTCCGCTCCCGCGGCGACAGACTGCAGCGTGTTTTCAATCAAAGCGGAGGTTGTTTTGGCGGCTTCCGCACTCTTGCCCGCAAGATTGCGCACCTCATCCGCCACGACCGCGAATCCCTTTCCGGCAGAACCGGCTCTTGCCGCTTCCACTGCGGCGTTTAAAGCGAGAATATTCGTCTGGAACGCAATGTCCTCAATTGTTTTAATGATTTTCTTGATTTCTTCCGATTTACCGCTGATGTCATTCATAGCGGATACCATCTGCTGCATCTGCTGATTGCTCCGCTCCACTTCATTTCCCACATTTTTTGCCTGCAAATTGACATTTTCCGCATAGGCCGCGCTCTGGCTGACGTGAGTGGATATTTCTTCAGCGGTAGCTGTCAGCTCCTCCACGGCGCTTGCCTGCTCGGCAGTCCCCTGAGACAGCGCCTGTGCCCCGCCGGCTACCTGCCCGGCCCCGCTTGATACCTGATTCGCGGCAATGTGCATCTGCCCGAAGGTATCGTTTAAGGCATTGACAATATGGTTCAGCGATTTTTTTATCGACTCGAAGTCGCCGATGTATTCCCGCTCAACACTGACATCCAGATTCCCGTCCGCAATGTTTTTCAAGATATACGAAATTTCATCCAGATAATCGTGCAGGGTAGAGGAAGTGGTTTGAATAATCTGCGAAAGCTGCCCCAGTTCATCCTTGGAGGAGACGGAAATGCCGGTATCCATATTCAGGCGGCCCCGGCCCATTTGCTGTGCCATACTTACAATCGACTGAATGGGGGAAAGCGATTTCCTCAGATAGATCGTGCTGAAGGCCGCCAACAAAACCAGTCCGGCAAAAGCGATCAGGATGAGCAGGATCAGCGCCCCGTACGCGGGCTTTAAAGCTTCCGACTGGTTTACGACAAAGGCGCTGGTCCAGGTTTTGTCGAGACCTTCAACATGCACGGGGGTAAGAACAATCCATGCCCTGGCGTTGTTCTGATAAATATTGATACCGTCCACTGACAGCGGCTTGCCTTGCCGGCTGGCTTCCAGTATTTGGGTTCCGACGTCATTTTTTACCTGGAAAGAGGAACCTACCTGGGAACTGTCCGCGGTATTGGCGACATAGGTTCCCTGATTCGTCATGATGTAGCTGTAAGAGGTCGTATAATTGCCGGTATTATACGGCAGATCACGGATCGTATCCGCGAGGATGTCGCAGCTGGTAATACCCAGAAATTTACCGCTCCGGTCGGCAATTGGACTGCTGATCGTAATCAGCCAGACCGTTTCACCGTTGCTGAGCTGATAGGGGTACGGTTCTGTAACGTGCATGGACATGCTTTGCTTTGGGGCGGAATAATAATCTCCGACCGAGTAGTCTTTATAATCCGTCAGCACATCCAGTTTGATCTGGTCGTCGCCGTTACGATATGCGTAATACGATAACCCGTCCGAAGTGCCGTCGAAAAAAAGATTCGGCTCGAAAGCGCAGTAGCTGGAGAAGATCTGGTTGTTCTGCAGAAGGTCTGTCAAAGCGCTTTTGATGTCCCCTTCAGCTTCCGAACGGGAGAAGGATTGCATCCTTCCAATATCTGTGTTTAAAACATTCGTCAGGATTTTCATGCTCTCCAGATAGGTTTCCGCCTGTTTGGCATTTGACTCTGCGAGAGAGCCAACTTCCGACTTGATGGCGGCGGAAACCGTACTTGTAAGAAGAAAATTCAAAAAAACGCACAGGACGGCCATGATAACAGTGATAAATGCTATCATAACTACAGTGATACGGGTTGATAATCGGTTTTTCCATTTCATTCCTTCCATTTCTTACCCCTCTTTCAATTTGTACCAATCTCCTATCAAACAAAATTCGATGGATTATTATAAAAATCGACAAATTTCGCAATGAGTTAAATCAGATAAAGCAGAAAAACAAAATTTTACTTAATGGATAAATAAAACCGGCAAATCAGTTCATCGATTTGCCGGTTTTATCTGTTTCCCCGCATCAATAAGACATCAATAGAAAGCCGTATTTACCATGAAGAGTCTATGCCCCTTTTGTTCTCAGATGCATTGCAACTTTGACATCCTCTTTTTTGATGTGATTAATCAGCCATGACGCAATAATGCCGTTCACTTTGGCCACCAGCTGAATGGTCGCACCTTCTTGATCAAATTCCGCCTGAATTTGCTTCACCGATTGTTTAAAGTCTTCATGATACTGCCTGTGCTGGAGATAGCCCGGATAGCCGGACTTTTTCTGGAGCGCTTCCTCGTCGCCAAAATGGCGCGTTATGTAATCGCTCAGGAATTTCAGGGTATTTCCGATTTCGGACCGGCCTTTTCCCTTTGCACAGGATTCCAGCAGATCATTGATTGCCTGAATCAATTCCCGATGCTGCCTGTCAATCGCAGCATTTCCGGTTTCCAGGTCTTTTGTCCATGCGTACGCCAAGTTGATCAACTCCTGTTCCATGATAGATTATTGAATACCGATTAAGATTATCATTAATATACCTTTTCTGTAGAATTTTGTCAACCGGTTTGTCAGATCAAAATGCCGCCGTTCGGGCTGATTACCTGCCCGGTGATGAAATCTCCCTGCTCCGAAGCAAGGAACAGAATCAGCCCCGCGATATCCGCCGGACTGCCGACCACGCCCAAAGGGGTTTCCTCACACAGCGCGTCCACGGCGGACTGATCTAGATGGGCGTTCATTTCGGTGGAAACCGCGCCCGGAGCCACACAGTTGACCGTAATTTTTGACGGCCCGAGTTCTTTTGCAAGCGCTTTGGTAAATCCGATTACCGCGGCTTTGGACGCCGAATAATGCACCTCGCAGGAAGCGCCTGAAATGCCCCAGATCGACGAAAGATTGATGATTTTACCCGCTTTGCGGCGAACCATCTGCGGAATCACCGCCTGGGCGGTATGAAACATTCCGTCCATATTGACAGCGAACATCCGCCGCCATTCGTCTCCGGTGAGGTCGGTAAACAGCTTTTGCTGGGCGATGCCCGCGTTGTTGACAAGCACATCGATCTGGCCGAAACGCGCGGTAACCTGACGCACCATGGCGTCCACCTGAATCC
>JAEXAZ010000140.1 GCA_023394255.1 Bacillota bacterium
ACCGCCGCGCTCAACCGTGTGGATGAACGGCTTGGGGAGCTGCTGCCGCTGCTGCGAAAAGACGATGTGCTGATGCTTACAGCCGACCATGGCTGCGACCCGTCCACCCCTTCCACCGACCACAGCCGAGAATATACGCCATGGGTGATTTACGGAGATACCGTCAAAGCCGGGGTCGACCTTGGGACCAGGCCGACCTTTGCCGATATCGGCGAGACGGCCGCGGCCCTGCTTGGTGTTGCCGCCGGAACCGACGGCACGTCGCTCGCGGGGAGGCTCTTAAAATGAAACCGGATTACGGAGCGCTTGTGCGCGAAGCGATTGCCGCGCGAGAAAACGCCTATGTGCCTTATTCCCGGTTTGCCGTCGGCGCCGCCCTGCTGACGAAAAGCGGCGCAATCTACCGCGGCTGCAATGTGGAAAACGCATCTTATACCCCCACGAACTGCGCGGAGCGGACGGCCGTTTTCTCCGCGGTTTGCGCGGGGGAACGTGAATTTGAGGCAATTGCAATTGTCGGCGGCGGCAAGGATGCCGGGACGCTTTCCGCGTGCTTTCCCTGCGGCGTCTGCCGGCAGGTGCTTGCGGAGTTCTGCCCGCCGGATTTTCCGGTTATCATCGCCGCCGGCGCGCGGCATTATCAGGTTTTCACACTGGCTGACCTGCTGCCTCACAGCTTCGGCCCGTCCGACCTGACCCGGTGATTTTAAGACGCGATGCAGCGCCTTAAAATAAATGAACGCTTGAAACATAGGAGGAAAGATAATGAAAAGATTTCTTGCACTCACAATCGCGACGCTCATGACCGCATCCATGGCGGCATGCGGCGGTTCCGGGGCTGCGTCGTCTGCGCCGGCCGCATCGTCTGAAGCCGCTCCGGCGTCTTCCGCCGCCGCTTCCGAGACCGCGTCCGCGGGCGAGGACGGCAAATTTGAACTTGCGCTGATTACCGATATCGGTACGATTGACGACAAATCCTTCAACCAGGGCGCCTGGGAAGGGCTGAAAAAGTATGCGGAGGAGAAAAACATCTCCCACAAATACTACAAGCCCACCGAAAAGAGCAACGACGCTTACCTGTCCGCGATTGAGCTGGCTGTAAAAGGCGGTGCGAAGGTGATTGTAACGCCGGGCTTCCTGTTCGAGGAGCCGGTCTATATCGCGCAGGACCAGTATCCGGATGTCAAGTTTATCCTCATCGACGGCAACCCCCACGACGCGGACTATAACTACAAGACCGGCGACAACACCGTAGGAATTACCTACGCCGAGGAACAGGCCGGTTTCCTTGCCGGATATGCGGCTGTTAAAGAAGGCAACACCAAGCTGGGCTTCCTGGGCGGCATGGCAGTTCCCGCAGTTGTGCGCTTTGGCTACGGCTTTGTGCAGGGCGCCGACTATGCGGCAAAAGAGCTGAACGTTCCGGAAATCTCCATGAATTACCACTATACCGGCGGATTTGACGCGACCCCCGAGGCGCAGACGCTGGCGGCTTCCTGGTACCAGTCCGGCACAGAAGTCATCTTCGCCTGCGGCGGCGCGGTCGGCAACTCCGCAATGGCGGCTGCCGAGCAGGCAAACGGCAAGGTCATCGGCGTTGACGTTGACCAGTCCCCCGAGTCCCAGACGGTTATCACCTCTGCGATGAAGGGCCTTGGCGCATCTGTCTACACCATTGTTTCGCAGTTCTATGACGACAAATTCCCGGGCGGCCAGAACCTTGTGTTTGACGCCACCAACGAAGGCGTCGCTCTGCCGATGGACACCTCCAAGTTTGAAACGTTCACCCAGGCGGATTATGACAAGCTGTATGCGGCTCTGGTTGCAGATACCGACGGCATTGCCTCGAACATCATGAAGGATACCGAGAAGCAGGTCACCGATATCGCCACCACGGCTGTAAAAGTAACGGTTGTAGAATAAGCGGATTTTCCATACGGGTATAAAAGGGCGCTTCTGCGCCCTTTTATACCCGCGGCGGTTTTTCTGGCGGCTTTGAAAAATTGCATCCCTCATTTTTCAAAACGGCCAGAAAAAGGACCTCCTAAAAATTTGTATTCAGGGGTGAACAGGAATGGACTATATTATTGAAATGCTGGATATCACAAAAGAGTTTCCCGGTATCATTGCGAACGACAATGTGACGCTCCAGCTCGCCCGCGGGGAGATTCACGCTCTGCTGGGGGAAAACGGCGCGGGGAAATCCACCCTGATGAGCGTGCTGTTCGGCATGTACCAGCCGGAGAAAGGCGTCATTAAGAAGAACGGCCAGGAAGTTCAGATCAAAGACCCGAACGATGCAAACCACCTTGGAATCGGCATGGTGCACCAGCATTTCAAACTGGTGCACAACTTCACCGTGCTGGAAAATATTATTTTAGGCGTGGAAACAACCGCAAACGGGTTTTTAAAGATGGACAAGGCCCGCAAACGCGTGGTGGAGCTGTCCAACCAGTATGGGCTGCGCGTGGACCCGGACGCTTTGATTTCGGATATTACGGTTGGCATGCAGCAGCGCGTTGAAATTTTGAAAATGCTTTACCGCGACAATGAAATCCTGATCTTCGACGAACCTACCGCAGTGCTTACCCCGCAGGAAATTGAAGAACTCATGAAAATCATGAAAGGACTGGCGGCCGAAGGCAAGTCCATCCTGTTTATCACACATAAGCTCAACGAGATCAAGGCGGTGGCAAACCGCTGCACCGTTCTGCGCAAAGGAAAATACATCGGCACCGTTGACGTGGCGGATACCTCTATGGAGCAGATGTCCGAGATGATGGTCGGGCGCAAGGTCAGCCTCCGGGTGGAAAAGGGAGAGACCCAGCCCGGTGAAGTGATTTTTGAAACCGAGGGATTGACGGTGCGCAGCAAAGCCACCGGAAAAAATGTGGTGGACCATGTCTCGCTGTCTGTGCGCGCGGGGGAGATCGTCTGCATCGCGGGAATCGACGGCAACGGCCAGTCCGAACTGGTATACGCGCTGACCGGTCTGATCAGGTCGGATGAGGGAACCATCCGCCTGGAAGGAAAGGATATTACGCATGCCTCTATCCGCGAGCGCAATATCAGCGGGATGGGGCATATTCCGGAGGACAGGCACCGCCATGGCCTGGTGCTGGATTACAGCCTTGCCTATAATCTTGTGCTGCAAACTTATTTTACCCCGCGGTTTCAGAAAAGCGGGATGCTGAAATTTGATGCGATCAACGACTATGCCAACGGGCTGATTCATAAGTTTGACATCCGGAGCGGCCAGGGGGCAGATACGATTGCCCGCAGCATGTCGGGCGGGAACCAGCAAAAGGCGATTGTGGCGCGCGAGGTCGACCGGAATCCCGATCTGCTGATTGCGGTGCAGCCCACCAGAGGGCTCGATGTCGGCGCAATCGAGTACATTCACAAACAGCTGATCGCGGAGCGTGATTCCGGCAAGGGAATTCTGCTCGTCTCGCTGGAATTGGACGAGGTCATGAACGTCAGCGACCGGATTCTGGTGCTCTATGAAGGGGAAATCGTAGCGGAGCTGGACCCGAAACAGGTCTCCGTTCAGGAACTGGGACTGTATATGGCCGGATCGAAAAGGGGGAATCAGGCGTGAAGGAAAACAAATTCAGCCGGCGGCTGCACAGTGAAGGCGTCACCAGTTTTCTATCCTCCTTTATGGCGATTCTGGTCGGCCTTCTGGTGGGGTTCGTCATTCTGCTGGTCTCCAACCCCTCTCAGGCGCTGGGCGGATTCAAAGCGATTCTGATGGGCGGTTTCGTCGACAGGAAGAATATGGGGCAGGTGTTTTACTTTGCGACCCCCATCATTATGACAGGGCTTTCGGTGGGATTCGCCAACAAGACCGGCCTGTTCAATATCGGCGCGCCGGGGCAGTTTATTGTGGGCGCTTATGCGGCGGTCTATGTCGGCGTGCAGTGGAAATTCCTGCCCGCGGGCGTGCATTGGATGGTAGCGCTGGCCGCCGCAATGGTAGCGGGCGGAATCTGGGGGCTGCTGCCGGGGATTCTCAGGGCCTACCGCAACGTGAACGTGGTCATTTCCTGTATTATGATGAATTATGTGGGGATGTATCTGGTCAACTATGCGATTACCAAAACAATCTTTGACTCACTGAAGAATCAGACAAAACGCGTAGCGTCCACCGCCGTGATCCCGAAGCTTGGGCTGGATTTGATTTTTAAAACCGGGAACAGCTCTTCCAGCGTCAACGCGGGTATTTTTCTGGCGGTCATCGCGGGGATTGTCATCTATGTGGTGCTGGATAAAACCAAATTCGGGTTCGAGCTGAAGGCCTGCGGTTACAACATGGATGCCTGCAAATACGCCGGCATGAACGAAAAGCGCAGCATCATCTATTCCATGGTAATTGCGGGGGCGCTTTCGGGACTGGGAGGCGCGCTGCTCTATCTGGCTGGTTCGGGCAAAGGGATCGAAGTGCTGGATGTTCTGGCCGCGGAGGGCTTCAACGGCATCCCGGTCGCGCTGCTTGGGCTGAATAATCCCATCGGGATCATTTTTGCGGGGATCTTTGTCGCCTATCTGAACGTGGGCGGCTTCAATATGCAGCTTTATGATTTTGTGCCACAGGTCATTGAAATCATCATTGCCGTCATCATCTATTTCAGCGCGTTCGCGCTTCTGCTCAAAGGCTTTATCCGTTCGCGGATCGCGCGCAGGAATCAAAACGGCCCGAATGCCAATGCGGAACTGAATGCGGAAGGGGGACAGGCCTCATGAATACGTTATATTTTCTCGTACAGCAAACCATGTATTTTTCCATTCCCCTGCTGATTGTCGCTTTGGGCGGTATGTTTTCCGAACGCAGCGGCGTCGTTAACATTGCGCTGGAAGGCATCATGATCATGGGCGCCTTTTCCAGTATCCTGTTTATCAGCATGTTTCAGGCAATCCTTCCCGGCCAGCCGGTTCTGTTGCTGGCAATCCTGGTTGCGGCGGCGACGGGTATCATTATTTCGCTGGCACATGCGTACGCCTCGATCAATATGAAGGCCGACCAGGTCATCAGCGGCACGGCGATCAACATGTTTGCGCCCGCATTCGCCATCTACGTCGCGCGCATGATCCGCACCGTGCAGCAGATCCCGTTTGTCAACCAGTTCCGCATCGAAAAGGTTCCGGTGCTCGGGGATCTTCCGGTGGTCGGGCCCATGCTGTTTCAAAATACCTATATCACCACCTATCTTGGGTTTGCGGTTTTAATCGTGTCATGGGTGGTGCTTTATAAAACGCGGTTCGGGCTTCGGCTGCGCTCCTGCGGCGAGCACCCGCAGGCGGCGGATTCCGTGGGCATCAACGTCTACAGGATGCGTTATGCCGGCGTGGCGATTTCCGGGGCGCTGGCGGGGATCGGCGGGCTTGTGTTTGTCATCCCCACCTCCACCAACTTTAACGCGACAGTGGCCGGGTATGGTTTCCTTGCGCTGGCGGTGCTGATTTTCGGCCAGTGGAAGCCGTCCAAAATTCTGATGGCGGCTTTCTTCTTCGGCCTGATGAAAACAATTGCTTCAGCCTATTCTGGAATCCCGGTGCTCGCGGCAATGAAAATACCAAATGACATTTATAAAATGATTCCCTACGTGGCGACGCTGGTGGTGCTGGCGTTCACATCGAAAAATTCCCAGGCGCCAAGGGCCGAGGGAATCCCCTATGACAAGGGCGGAAGATAACCCAAAGGGGAATGATATGGGAAAGGGAGGTGCACAATCAGATGCGCATGTATGATATCATCATGAAAAAGCGCGGCGGCGGAGAACTGTCCGACGAAGAAATCACATTTTTTGTGGAGGGCTACACCGCGGGCACGATTCCGGACTATCAGGTCTCTTCCCTGATGATGGCGATTTATTTTCGCGGGATGACGCCGCGCGAAACCGCGGTGCTGACCGACCGGATGGCCCATTCCGGCGATACGGTGGACCTGTCCGCAATCCCCGGCATCAAGGTGGATAAGCATTCCACCGGCGGCGTAGGGGATAAGACCAGCCT
>JAEXAZ010000229.1 GCA_023394255.1 Bacillota bacterium
GCTTTCCACAGTCTGGCAAAGTTCCTTTCTGAGTATCACAAAATCTTTCGGCGCGTCTATTCCGATTTTTACCTTATCGCCGGAAATTTCTGTGATTTTCACTTCGATCTGTCCATTTATGAGAAGGGATTCTCCGCATTTTCTGGATAATATCAGCATTTCAGCGATTCCCCCTTCTGTTTTTCAACAGCGGGCCGCGTATGGGAAGGTCCTCCTCCAGAATCAGCTGCATGGCCCTTTTCGTAGCAGGGTTCACAACGATAGGGCTTTTCATGTTTACAGTGGAGTCCAGAAATTCCGCGGCGATCACTGTTACAAGCCACAGCATAAAGCCGCCTTCTCCCAGCTGACTTTCAACAGAGGGGGGCAGGTCGGGCTGATATCCCGCGTCTACAATTGCAGGATCGGTTAAGATGAAACAGATATCTTTATCCTCCGCCGACTGCAGCCAGACAATATGGCTGTTGTTCTGATCGTACAGAAACACATATTTTGAAAGCGTTTCAAACCCGTATATCGGCTGGACAAACGTAACGATATCTTCTTCGGCGACATCTACTTCTCCAAAATCCCTCGTAAAAATTTTCATACCAACATCCTTTCACAGATACGACAAACAGCTATGCAAGCGGGCATAATTGCATAGCTGTCTTTCTGATTTTATGCAGATTCTTCCTCATAATTCGGGTTCGCGCTTGGGGGAACATAATTGGGGTCCCCCAGGTATTCAATCTGCACTTTAGGATACTGTTTAATGAGCATTTCAAATTTCCCCGGAACATAATTCATCACATTTTGGTTGACCTGCCACTCAAATGCAAGGTTCCCGGCGTCATACTGTATGTTCATCTGGTTCGGCGCCCATGAGATCACAGGTCCGGTGGAAGGCAGAAATACGGTTACAGTGTCCGGCTGATCAAGCATCTTTTGCTTGATCAGGCCCGCAACCGTCACGCCGTTCTGAATCTGGCTGATCTCATCCCCATAGCGGGACATTTCCCCTACCGCTTCCAGCGCAACCCGTTTTCCGTAAGTGGCGGCATCGGAAATCAGCGTTTTCGCGCTTTTCAAACCGATACTGCTGCGCATCTCGGTCGTATCAAGGCGCACCTGAATATTTTGGGTGTTGATTTTTAAGGAAGACGGGGTTTTTTCCATAATCCCCTGCGGATTGTCCGCCTGACGCATTTCAAGGCGCGGCCTCTGAATCTGCAGCTGATATTCAATTGGAATTGTTTCAATCCTCAGTAATGGTTCCATAAGTATAACACCTTCTTTAACACTTACAGCCTTTTGTCAGATGCTTCTTTAGCCAATAAAATCCATCAGGGAAAGCGGCAGTACCTTTGAACCCATCTGCAAAGTTGCCTTATACGCGTAATCATACATTTTCCATTGAATTGTCTCTGATGTGTCATCTGTGATTTCAAGTGTCTGCTGCGCCGTCGTTAAGTTGAGGATATCATTCTCGAGGCGGCTGGCACTATTCTCCAGGAAATTTGTTTTCGTTCCGATATCAGTAATGCTCAGCAGAACCTTCTGCGTTTTGGTTTTCAGAAAATCACTGATCTGGGAAAGCTGGTCGCTGTCCATCGGCTGCGAATTCATTGTATCCACCGCGTTTGAAAGGAGGCTGAAGACATTGTTGGGAAGCCCTGTCTCCGAATCCGTTCCGCACCCAAAGATATCAAGGCCGGAAAAAGACACTTTAAACGCGGAGCGGGGGTCCACCGTGCTGCCGGTCATATTCAGCCCCAGCCCAATGTCCAGATAAACATCAGAGTTTTCCGGTACAGCGGTTTTGATATCGCCGGCTTCGTCGGCCGGAGTTTTATAATAGTAATAACTGCCGTCCGTATCCTTTTTGATCTCATCGACAGGAACGCCGTTATACAGGATTTTGCCGGTGGCGGAGTCCTCCGTAAACGGGGCGCTGCCGTTGTTGCTCCCGCCAAACAGATACTTGTCGGAAAACTGGGAGTTCGCAAACTGAAGGATTTCATCCTTCAGGCTGTCGACTTCCTGGGCAAGGATATCCCTTTCGTTGGACGCGGTGTCGGTCAGCGCTTTCTGCATCTTGTCCCTCGCCGTTACCAAAATGCTGTTAATGGAACTTAAATTTGTTTCCGCGGCAGAAAGGCGGCTCTGCACATTTTCAATATTGGACAGATATTTCTTGTTCGCATAGAGTTCTTCGCGGACCTTCAGCGCACGGGCGGCGTCGGACAGGTTTTCCGACGATCTGCTGAATTTTTTTCCGCTGGAAATTTTTTGCTCTGATTTCGAGCGGTTGGACAGATTGATATTAATATTTTTCAGAAAGTTCCTGGTCAACATGCCTTGAGTGACTCTCATTCTAACTCATCTCCCAATTCTAATCACGCTGCCGTTAACGGCCGACAATTCCCATTTTATTGATGATGGTGTCCAGCGCTTCATCCATAGCGGTCATCAGCCTGGAAATCGCCTGAAAAGAGCGCTGATACATGAGCATATTGGTTGTCTCTTCCGTTTCGGATACGCCCATGACGTTATCCCTGCGGTCGAGCAGCTCATCCGATACTGCGGCGGACGCGTCCAGCCGGCCCGAAGCAAAACTGGTATCCGCCGCGCAGGTGTTGCTGATATCCTGAATATAATCGGAAAAGGATCCGGTAAAAATGGAGCCATTGGTATTGAACTGGTTTTGATCGCTTACCTTCAGCGCGCTGGTCATCTGGTTGATGTAATCGCTTCCCGCAAAACTTCCGTTGCGGAAAACAGCATAGCTGGAATCCTTGCTCCATGCGTCCGTAATGGAGATGTTTTCCGCCGTAATCATAACATCCTGGGAAGTTGAGAAAGTACCGTCACTGTTTTGCACCAAAGCGCCAAGCAGCTGTTTATAGATAACGTTCCCCAGACTGTCCTTCTGGATATTGCCGTCGGCGTCCAATTCAGGTATAATATGGTTCACTGTATCCGCCAAAGTCCGCGCAAACGTGTTCAGCCTGTCTTTATAGTAAAGCACGCCCTTTTCAGTCGTCTCATTTGCAGACTGGATATTGGGGCCTCTGCCGTTAATCAGCTCTACCGACGCTTTCAGAGAACCGGAGGCGAGGCCCACTTCTTTGCCGTCGCTCTGCCAGCTGAGCCTTACCGTACCATCCGAGCGCTGCGTATAGTTAATGGTTTCAAATTGATCCCCGCTTACCACTGTGTGCCCGTTCATGGTGACCGCGACGCTGCCGTCTGCCTGCTCGGCAACGTCAATATTCCCGTACCGTGACAGTTCGTCCAAAATCAGATTCCGTTCATCCAGCAGTTCATTCGGGGCGCTGTATTCGGAATTATTGATATTGATGGCCATATCCGTGGAGATTTGCTTATTGAGGCCCGCCAGCTGGCTCAGCGCATCATTTACATAGTCCACGGAAACGCCAAGATCAAATTTCTGCTGTTCCGAAACCTTGTCCAGCTTGGAGATGGACTCCTGCAGCACCTGCGTCATACCTTTGAATGTGGTGCAGAGAATATTCGCGCAGGAAGCCTCGTCCGCATTTTCCGCGCTGAAATCCTGAAGCGCGGAAAATATTTCATTCAGTGCATCCGAAATGCCGCTGCTCGAAGCATATTCATCCACTACGCTCTCAAGATCGCTGAGAATCGTATATTTCTGATTGTAATAATAGGTGTCGCTGAACTCCTCGCGGAAACGTTTGTCTAAGAAAGAATCCCTGGTTTGGCTGATTCCGCTGATCGCGACGCCCTGCCCCGCCAGGTATGTCGTATTTACGGCATATCTCGAACGGAAACTGGAAACGCCGACCGAAACCTGATCGACCCTTTGGCGGGTGTACCCAGGGGTGCTGATATTGGATAGATTCTGCCCGGTGATGTCCAAACCTTTCTGAACCACCGACAGCCCTTTTCTGCCTGTCTCAAATCCCAAAAATGTCGGTCGCAAGACTGTTCCCCCCGTCTGTCAGATTTTTGTCTCAAATAACGTTTTGCTGTTTTGATTCCATTCCGGCTGCATGCCGTCCTGCGTATAGCCCGGGCCATTCGCCTGCAAATCAGAAGGCACGGCGCTGTTCAGCGCCTGCATATTGGCTTTTACAAGCTTCATCGATTTTTCATTGAGGAATTTCACTTCCTCCGCTGCTTTCCGCATCCGGTCGAAAATTTCTTTCAGCTTTTCCCGCTCTTCAGGGTCCACCCGCTCAATCATTTCCTGGAACGTTATGTCGCCAAACCCGGCCTGCTTTTGAAGCTGGAGCCGTCTTTTCTCATAATTTTCGATCTGCATGGAAACGGCCTGCTGGCAGGAAACGGAATGCTCAATCCGCTTGAGCTGGTTGGAGAGCAGCGCGTCCAGCTTTTCTTTTTCGGTATCCACCATTGCTTCCAGAAAGCCGGCATATTCGCTCATAAAGCTGAAATATTGCTGATAGGTCGTCAGATTTTCCATGGCGTTATCCTCATTCTATGAAAATGTGCTGCAGAATGGAATCGGCCACGGCACTTGCGGATATCTGGTAAGTGCCGTCCTCGACAGCTTTGCTGATCGCTTCAATTCTGCCCGGATTGTCCGTCTGCGCAATTTCGTTCATGACACTTTTCGCAAGTTTTCCTATTTCGCGCTGGCTGCTGCCGGCGCTGCTGATGGAAATCGTATCAACTTTGGCCGCGCCGCGGGTTTCGCTTGCATTTAAAGCGGAAGCGGGATCCGTAGAGGCATTCAAAGAACCCGCTTTATAAATACGGTTCAATGCCATTGGGTTAATCTTCATTGTATTTCACACTCCAATTCCTGAAATACCGGACGCTGCCGCGCCCAATTCTATTCATCTATCACTCTTCTACTATATTTATTCGTAACGAACAAATGGAACTTAATAGCTTTGTAAAAAAATTATACAGGGATCGTGCCCCGCAATCCTGTCGAATATTGTAAAAAGAGCATTTCGCATGTATAATAGAGACAACTGCATAAGAGGGAATGAAACAAAGGAGTATAGAGTCTTATGAGTAAGATAATTGCCATTGCAACTCAGAAAGGCGGGGTTGGCAAAACGACCACCGCCGGCGCCCTTGCGGCCGGGTTCAAAAAGAGAGGGTTTCGGGTGCTGGCTGTAGATATGGATCCTCAAAGCAATCTTTCCTTCAGCATGAAGGCGGACAGTGAAACCTGCGCGACGATTTATCATGTGCTGAAGGGGGAAGCCCGGACACAGTTTGCGATTCAGCATACCCCCGTGACCGATATTATCGCTTCCAATATGCTGCTCAGCGGAATCGAGCTGGAATTCACCGATAAAGGCCGTGAATTCCTGCTGCGTGACGCGCTTGCGCCTGTCCGCGAGCTATATGACTACATCCTGATAGACTCCCCTCCCGGAATCGGTGTCCTGACGGTAAACGCCCTGACCGCGGCTGATTCTGTAATCGTCCCCATGCTGCCCGACATCTTCAGCCTGCAGGGCATCGCACAGCTGTACGAGACAGTCGAAAATGTCCGCCGGAGAAGCAATCCCCGGCTTTCCATCGCGGGAATCCTGCTTGTCAAATACAACCCGCGTACCCGGATTGCCAGGGAAGTGCACGGAACTGTTGAAATGATTTCCAAAAATTTAGGAATTCCGCTGTTCCGTTCCTGTATCCGCACCTGCATCGCCATGACGGAGGCGCAGTCTCTCCAGCACGACATGATTGAATACGCGCCGAACAGTACCGGTGTGCAGGATTATCTGGCTCTGCTGGATGAAATGATGGGAGGAGGCATCGCGGTTGGCGAGAAACAAACGAGAAATTGACAAGGAAACCATGTTCAATAAAATTATGCCGTCCAGCCTGCTTGCGGCATCGGATCTCCCTGAAAAAGCGGTTTTTCCTGCGGACAGTTCCGATCCGGCCCCTGCCGTGCAGAATCCTCCGCTGATCGGCGACAGCGGGGTCAGGCTTCAAAAAAAGGAGCATACGATACTGGTCAATATCGTGGAGTATCTGGTGACTGAAAAACTGGACTCGGCATTTGCAAAATTTAACTGCTGCAAATGTGATAAGTGCAAGAAAGACGTCGCGGCTATCGCGCTCAACAAATTAAAGCCCAAGTACATGGTCATCCAGCCAGACAGAATCCCCGAAATGGTCGCGCAGCAAAACAGCGCGGAGGTCGCCACAGCCCTGGTACAGGGGATTTTACAAGTCCGCTCCCATCCGCGCCATTAAAAAAAGGCACGCATCTCCGGATGCGTGCCTTTTTTATTCATTGGCGACGGCGCACATGGCTGTCTACACGCTGAATAATCATATCCAGCGCCACAAGATTATGTCCGCCGTCCAGCACAATGATATCCGCGCTTCGCTTGCTTGGCTCAACAAACTGCTCGTGCATCGGCTTTACAGTGGTAAGGTACTGTGTCACGACCGATTCCAGGCTGCGGCCCCGTTCCTGCACATCCCGCATGATGCGCCGCAAAATCCGCACGTCCGCGTCGGTATCCACAAAAATTTTGATGTCCATCAGGTCCCGGAGGACGGGTTCCGCAAAGATCAGAATGCCTTCCACAATGATCACCTTTGTAGGATACACGCGAACCACCTTATCCGAGCGGTTATGAACCGTGTAATCATAAACCGGGCAGGCCACCGGTTCCCCGCGTTTGAGCGCGGACAAATGCTCGATCAGCAGCGGCGTATCAAAGGCATCGGGATGATCGTAATTCAGCCTGGCCCGCTCTTCATAGGTCATCCCGTCATGCGCTTTGTAGTAGTTGTCGTGATAAAGGACGCCGACGTCTTTGCCAAACCTCTGCTGCAAGCGCCTTGTCAGGGTGGTTTTGCCGCTGCCGGTTCCCCCCGCTATCCCAATCGTCATAATCTCCACAGCAATCCCTCTCCTCTTTACAGATCCTTACAGAAGATCAATCACTTCCAGATCATACGGCACATGCAGGTCTCCCGCATAATATTGCGCCCCTTCCGCCGTATAGAGTTCCTTCCGGCGGTCGTAGTTTTTATCTTCCGTATGCCACAGCACAAGATGCGGAACATCCATCTCCCGCGCAAGCAGGCAGGCATCCTTCACCGTGCTGTGATGCTTCTCATAGGGTTTGAACTTCTCCCGCTGGGAAAAAAGGCAGAACGCTTCGGAAAGCAGCCACCGGCAGCCTTTCACATAGCTCGCGCAAGCAGGGTTATAAGGCTCGTCCCCTAAACAGACAAGCTTCTTCCCGCCGTTCAGCGCAATGACAAACCCGTATTGTTCAGCCTTTGTGGAATGAATGTCAAAAAAAGTGACCTCTCTGGACAGCAGGCTGTTCCGGTCCCCGTCCGCAACCGGGCACAGTAAAATCCGGTCTCCAATGAGGCTGGTAAATTTCTTTTGCAGGGTCAGCCCCGCAATCGTAATAATAGACGGGATCAAATTCCGGTGGCAGTAGATCCGCAGGCAGCCCTCATAGTTTCCGGCCTGTATCATCGCTCCCACCTTGCGCAGAATCCAGACCACACCAAGCAGATGATCGCAGTGTTCATGCGTCACAATCATATCGTGGATATGCGCAGGGTCCACCCCCGCTTTTTCCAGCTGCGCCAGAATACCGTTTCCTCCGCCGGCGTCAACCAGCAGGTATTCCCCCGCCCCGTCGGAAATGGCAAAACAGGTATTATAGCACCTGGTCACCATCGCGTTTCCCGTCCCTAAAACAATCAACTGTTCCATTCTAACCGCTCCCATTCGTTTAAATCAACTGGCGGCTCCGCCATTTCCCGCTGAAGAACCGCGCGGTAAACACCGCCATGCGGAACATCCAGTCGGCACCCATTCCGAGCCATATACCCAAAGCCCCCAGGCCTACCGCACTGCCGAGCAAATACCCGAGACCCACGCGCCACAGCCACATGGACAGCACAGAAATCACCATTGTAAATTTTACGTCGTTTGCCGCCCGAAGGCCGTTAGGCAAAGTAAAGGACGCCGGCCAGAATAAAATTCCAAACAGGCAGCAGAGCATGCTGAGCTGCCAGGCCAGGCCGGCTGTCGGCGCTGAAAGCGCAAACAGCGCGATAATCCATTTCATCGACAGCATCATCAGGGAATTCAACAGCATCATCAGCAGGTAAGACAGGCCGGTCAACCGGAAGATATAGGATTTTGCCTGTTCATAGTCTCCGCCCCCGATACACTGCCCCACCACTGTAATCATGGAAAGGCTGATCGCAGAACCGGTAATCTGGGAAAAGATCATCATACTGTTGGCCACGGCGTTTGCGGTGATTGCCACCGTACCAAAGGTGGTTACAAAGCTTGCGACCATCAGTTTCCCGATCTGGAAGATCAGCGCTTCCGTCCCCGTCGGAATCCCGATCTGCAGGATATTTTTCACCATCGGGGGATGCAGCCCGAAATTGGATAAACTGTCGATGCAAATGCGGTTATGTTGGCTGCGCAGCAGAAAAAGCAGCATTGCCGCCCCGACAACACGTGAAAACAGGGAGGCGATCGCCGCTCCCGTAACGCCCATGCCGAAACCGAAAATCATCAGCGCGTTGCCGCAGATATTCAATACATTCATCACCAGAGCCGCCACCATCGAAACCCGGGAATTGCCCATCGACCGGAACAGGGCCGCTCCCGCGTTATAGATGGAGATAAACGGGTAGGAGAGCGCCGAATAGAGAAAATAGATCTTTGCGTTCTCTATCACAGACTGCTCCGCAGTCCCGAACAGCCCGCTCAGAATCCCGGAACGTCCCGCCAGGCAGGCCGACATGATCACGAGCGAAAGAATCCCGGTAATCAGCAGAAGCTGTTTTGCCGCCAGATTGGCATTCTCATCATCATCGCGCCCCAGAAACTGGGCGGCCACGATCGCGCCTCCGGTCGCCAGCGCCGCGAACACCTGAACCATGAGAATATTAATGGAATCCACCAAAGAAACGCCTGATACCGCCGCTTCCCCGCACCTTGCAACCATGAGCGTGTCGGCCACGCCGATCGTGGCGCCAAGCACCTGCTCAACGATCAGCGGAAGGATCAGGCGCTTTAAATCACCTTTTGAAAAGTATACTTTTGTACCCACAAATTATCCTCCAGACGCTTTGGGGATTCACCCGTTCTGCGCTTCAATTTTCGCCGCCAGTTCGCTAAGATAAACCCACCGCTCCATTTTTTCGTCCAAAGCGGCCTGTGTTTCCGATTTTTTTTGCAGCAGCTCCTGAAGACGCACAAAGTCGCTGCCCGCAGACTCTATCTCACGGCC
>JAEXAZ010000291.1 GCA_023394255.1 Bacillota bacterium
TTTCCCGGTGCAGGCTGAACGCGCCCTGCATCCATTCCACAGCCTACCGCACGCGGGTGCTCCGGCAGAACGGTATCACACTTCAGGACAAGATTTTCTTTGTGGATGAGGAATATGTGATTCTGCCGTTCCTTTACGCGCAGAGCGTGGTTTATTACGATCTGGATATTTACCGCTATCTGGTGGGAAATCCCGCCCAAAGCACCTCGCCGCAGAACCGCGCGAAATATGCCGGCCACAGGGAACAGATCGTCCGCCGGCTGATCGCGGTTTACAAATCCGCCCAGATGAACCCGGATGTGCGGGGATACTGCTTTTTCAGAATCTCGCAGGCGGCGGCGGACCACCTGACGACGTTGTACATGTACCTGCCCGACCGTGCCGAAGGCCGCAGACGCGCGCTCGAATGGGAACGCTATGTGAAAGGCGAGGAGCGGGAGATCGGTGCGGCAATCCGGAAAAAAGCGCTCCTGCTCCGGCAGCTGAACCGGCTGCATGTCGGGCTGGACTTCTATGAAAAGCTGAAAAAAGGCATTCTGCGCAAATAACCGTTCGGAATGGGGCGAAAACCATTGGATGAGATGAAAACCCAGTTTTTGAAGTGGAAAAAATATAGAACACTGCTCATGCGCCTTGTGCAGCGGGATCTCAAGGTCAAATACCGCCGGTCGGTATTGGGCTATTTATGGAGCCTGTTGAACCCGCTGCTGATGATGGTGGTCATGTCGGTTGTTTTTTCTTATATGTTCCGGTTTGACATCCCAAATTATCCGATCTATCTGATCACGGGGCAGATCATGTTCACTTTTTTTGCTGAATCCACCAACATGGCGATGGGCTCCATCATCGGGAATGTTTCCTTAATAAAAAAGGTCTATGTCCCTAAATATATTTTCCCGATTTCACGCGTGCTTTCCAGCTTTGTCACACTGCTGTTTTCCCTTGTGGCGGTGGTGATCGTGATGCTTGCGACGAGGACGCCGGTTACCCCGGTGATTCTGCTGTTTCCGCTCCCGCTTGCGTATGTGCTGGTTTTTTCTATGGGTATGGGGCTGATTCTTTCCGTTTTTGCGGTCTACTTCCGGGATATGACACACCTGTACGGCGTCATGACGACCGCGTGGATGTACCTGACCCCGATTTTTTATCCGATTGAAAGCATCCCGGAGAGCGTCCAGCCGTTTATCCGGCTGAACCCGCTGTTTTTGTTTATCGACTGCTTCAGGGAGATTGTGCTCTATGGCCGCGTTCCCACGTTGCAGAATACAGCCGCCAGCTGTGCATGGTGCCTCATTGTGATGGCCGCCGGCATCTGGCTGTTCCGGAAAAGGCAGGCCAACTTTATTCTGCATATTTAGCAGGCGGCACAGGAAGGAGGTAATCGGATTTGAACGAACAGCGGGAAGACTATATCGTTGAAGTAAAAGACGTATCGATGCGCTTTAATCTGTCCAAGGAAAAAGTGGACAATTTAAAAGAATATGTCGTCAAATTCCTCAAACGCCAGCTGCTGTTTGACGAGTTTTACGCGTTGCGTAAAGTCAGCTTTTCCGTAAGGCGCGGAGAGCCGTTTGCCATCATCGGCGAAAACGGGTGCGGGAAAAGCACCCTGCTGAAAATAATCTCCGGGATTTTTTATCCGACGCAGGGCAGCGTGGCCGTCCGCGGCAGTGTGGCGCCCCTGATTGAACTGGGCGCCGGATTTGACATGGATTTGACCGCGAGGGAGAATATCTTCCTGAACGGCGCGGTGCTGGGCTACGACACCGCTTTTATGGAGCAGAAATTTCAGGAGATTATGGACTTTGCCGAGCTGTGGGAGTTCGTCGATGTTCCGGTGAAGAACTTTTCCTCCGGGATGGTCGCGCGGCTGGGCTTTTCCATCGCGACGGTCGTTGTGCCGGATATCCTGATCGTGGATGAAATCCTGTCGGTGGGCGACTTTATGTTTCAGCAGAAATGCGAGCGCAAGATGCAGGAGATGATCGGTCAGGGCGCTACATTGATCTTCGTGTCGCATTCCTCCGAACAGGTGAAAAGGCTCTGCAAAAAAGCGGTGTGGCTCAAGCACGGGGTCGTGCAGATGATCGGCGGCGCCGACGAAGTGAGCGACGCCTATGTGCATGATATGGAAACCGGCGGTCATGGTCTGGTGCGGCAAAGCGAAGCGGATGCAAAACGGGACGAGGAAAAGATTCCTCCGGAGCCGGATGCAAAACCCGCGCGCAGGACATTCCCGTTTCTCACACTTCTGCGGGCGGCGGCGATCGCCATGATTGTATGGGACCATCTCGGCCCGTTCCGCAATCCGCAGTGGCTTCCCGGGCAGTTTGTAGAGAACATGATTAACCGTCCGCTCGGGATTATCCAGTCGTTCGGGGCGCTGGGCGTCATTTTATTCTTTCTGAGCAGCGGATTTCTGCTGGCGCACGGCGGTGGACGCGGCGGCAGGTTTCCCTATGCCGTTAAGCGGGTGCTCAAAATCTATCCGCCCCTGCTATTGTCGTTTGCGAGTTTCTTTGTTGTGCAGCGGGCGCTTTCGCTGATAACCGGAGCCCCGAACTACTGGTCGCAGTTTACCCCGAGGCAATGGCTGTTCGGCGGGACCCTGCTCAACTACCTGTTCGGCGAGCCGGATGTCATCAACGGCACAACGTGGTATCTGTTCCCGACCCTGTTGTTTTATTTTCTGGGTTTTCTGTTTTATTCGTGGCTGCGCGAAAAGCCAAGGAGGGCGGTTTTCGCCTTTGAGGCGGTGCTGGCTGCATGCTACGGCGCGTTTACCATGGTTCGCCTTCCTTCGGCGCTCGGAGAGATTGCCAGAATCTCATGGTATCTGGTTTTCCCTGTTTTCGGGATGCTTCTGTATTATCTCTGGAACGGGCAGATGGGATTTTTGTCTTTTTTGCTGCTGGGCGGCGTGAATTATCTGCTGATGATTAAAGGCATATCCATGTTTAACCCCGATTATTACGAAAGCCTTCCCTATGCGGTTTCCTTTGCCTATGCGTTTATGCTGTTCAGCATCGCGCTGCTTTTGAATGATAAAATCAAGTCTTTCCGGGCGGTGGGCTATCTTGCAAAAATCAGCTATTCCGTCTATGTGACCCATATGACCTACGGGAGCCTCTTGCTGACAGTTTTGGCGCCGCGGCTCGGGTTTACGGTTTCGTTTTTTCTGACAGTTTTGCTTGTGCTCCTGATTGCCGCGGTGCATTATCAGGCGGCGGAAAAACCGGTCGCCCGATTTTTAAGACGTAATTTTGAATCGTGATACGGAGGAAAAGACATGTCCAACATTCAAATCCTGATTTCCTGCCATAAGGAATCAGACCACCCCGACAGCCAAATCCTGCGCCCGATACAGGTTGGGGCGGCTGCGGCCGCAAGGCGGTTCGATGGGATGCTCCACGACGACGAGGGGGAGAATATCTCCGCGAAAAACCCCATGTACTGTGAACTGACCGCCCAGTATTGGGCGTGGAAGAACCTTGACGCGGATTATTACGGCTTTTGCCATTACCGCCGCTATTTCAATTTTTCCGCCGCCCGTTATCCCGAGGACGAGTGGGGTAATGTTCTGGAAAGCTATATGGACCAGCAGGCGGCGCGTCTTTATGGACTTGATGACGCAACGATTCAGAAGCTGGTGCAGCAGTATGATATTGTGACGACGACCCGCAAAGATTTGCGGAAGACCGGCTGCCGCTCGGTCTTTGACCAATACCGCAGGGCTCCCAAACTTCACAGCAAAGATTTGCAGTGCGTGCTGGATATTATTGAGGAAAAATATCCGGAATACAGCGGCGCGGCTAAACTGCACTGCGAAGGACATAGAACCAGTTTCTGCAATATGTACATTTTGAAAAAAGAACTGTTTCAGGAGTACTGCGCCTGGCTGTTTGACATTCTGGAAGAGTTTGAAAAACGCACCGATATGTCCAAATACAGTCAGGAAGCCCTGCGCACGCCCGGGCATCTGGGGGAACGGCTGTTCGGCATCTATTACCTCTATCTGACCCGGAACAGGAAGGATTTGAAGATCGGGGAGCTGCAGTGTGTCCTGTTTGAAAATACCGACCCGCAGGAGATGCTGCTGCCGGCTTTTGCCGAGCGGGAAGTCCCGGTGGTGTTTGCCGCGAACAATAATTTTGTGCCGATGGCGGCAACCTGCATCCAGTCTTTGATGGAGAATTCTTCGCGGCAGTGCAATTATGATTTGGTTTTGCTTGAGTCGGACATTACGGCGGAGAATAAGCAGCTGCTGCTTGGCATGCTGGGAGACCGAAAAAATGTTTCCCTCCGGTTTTTTAATGCCGAGCGGATGCTCCGCGGCTATGAACTGAAAGCCAACGCGCATATCAGTGTGGAAACGTATTTCCGCTTTTTAATCCAGGACATGCTGCCGAAATGCGATAAGGTTTTGTATCTCGACTGCGACATGGTGGTCAAGGCCGATGTCGCGGAACTATACGGGACGGATGTTTCGGACGTCCTGCTGGCGGCGGCGCGGGACCCGGATTTTCTGGGGCAGATCAATGGCGCGAACCCGTCCACCATGGAATACTGCGTCAAAACACTGAAGATGAAAGACCCCTACCGGTATTTTCAGGCGGGCGTGCTGCTGTTCAATACGGCCGCCATGCGCAGGGCGCATACCCTGAACGAATGGCTCACTTTCGCAACACACGAATACAAATACAACGATCAGGACGTTTTGAACCTCTACTGCGAGGGCCGCGTAAAATTTCTGGACATGGCGTGGAATATGCTGACTGACTGCGACCATTACCGCGTCAACAACGTGATTGTCTACGCGCCGGAGGAAGTATTCCAAGCGTACAAACGCGCGCGCTCCGATCCCAAAATGATTCATTATGCCGGCTTTATGAAACCATGGCACCGCCCCGACGAGGATTTTGCGCAGGAGTTCTGGTATTACGCCAGAAAAACGCCGTTCTATGAGCAGCTTCTTTTCCGCATGGGGGAGGGAAGCGCGTGGCATGTCGCCTATGGGCTTGATCGGAACAGGACCATCCGCGGCAGGTTCCGGAGCCTGTTCGGCCTGCCCCGCAGGGTTGCGGACCGGCTTTTCCCGAAAGGGAGCGTCGGCAGGCAGCGGCTGAAAAAGGTCTACCGCTTTTTTGTAAAAAGCGGGCAGGAATCCTGACGCGATTATGGCGCTGGCCCCGGCATTTCCGGAAAAACAGGAGGTATAATGTGAAATACGACAGTATTGTGGTGGGCGCCGGATTTTCCGGCGCGGTTGCGGCCAGAGAACTGGCGGAAGCCGGAAAGTCCGTTCTGGTAATCGACAAGCGTGCCCAAATCGGCGGGAACATGTATGACGCGCCGGACAGCAACGGCGTCTTGGTGCACTGGTATGGCCCCCATATCTTTCATACCAGCTCCAAAGAGGTGTTCGACTATCTCAGGCGATTTTCAAATTGGCAGCCCTATGAACACAGGGTGCTGGGACGGATTGACGGCAAGCTGGTGCCGATTCCGTTCAATTTCCGCTCTCTGGATCTGCTGTTTTCATAAGAACAGGCAAAAGCGGTGAAAGAAAAGCTGACGGCCGCGTTTCCGAATCAGCGGAAGGCTTCTGTTTTGGACCTGATGAATGCCGAAGATGAGACAATCCGGTCGTTCGGCAGGTATGTGTTTGAAAAGGTATTCCTGCATTATACGGCCAAGCAGTGGGGAACCCCTCCCGAACGGGTGGACCGGTCGGTGATCAACCGCGTACCGGTCGTCCTCGGCTACGATGACCGGTATTTTCAGGACGATTTCCAGTACATGCCGGAAAACGGATTCACGCCGATTTTTGAAGCGATGCTGGGACATCCGTCAATCACTGTACGCCTAAACTGCGAGGCAGGCGAAGTGCTGAAACTGGACAGGGAGCAGGGCAGAATCCTCTTTAAAAATGAGGAGTTTACCGGCCCGGTCATCTTTACCGGCGCGATCGACCAGCTGTTCGGCTATGCGTTCGGGCCGCTCCCGTACCGTTCCCTGAATCTGGTATTTGAGCAGGAGCCTGTGACGGATTTCCAGCCCGCCGCGGTGGTCAATTACCCGAACGAGGAAGCGTTCACGCGGATTACCGAGTTTAAAAAGCTCGGCGGACGGCAGGTGGAGGGGTCTACCACGCTCCTGAAAGAATACCCGATGCAGTATGATCCGATGGGGGAAACGGGGAATATCCCGTACTATGTGATTTCCAGCCCGGAAAATCTGGACCGGTACCGGCAGTATGCCTGCTTGGCACGGTCATTCCCCAATCTGTTTTTATGCGGGAGGCTGGCGGAGTATAAGTACTATAACATGGACGCCGCGGTGCTCCGCGCATTGCAGCTTGCAAAAACGATTCTCGGCAGAGCGTAAACATCGGGGCGGAATTTTCCGCCCCGATGTTTCGCGTATGAAAGCCAAAAGCCCGGACGCTTTCGCGCCCGGGCTTTTGGCAGACCATACAATTATTCGTGAATAGAATCACGGTAGAACTCATAAGCTTCTTTGTCCGTGAATTTTTCATGGACAATCTTGCGGATTGCGTTGGCCATTTCAACGGGATGCTGGCTCTGGAAAATATTGCGCCCCATGTCAAGCCCGCGCGCGCCTTCGCTGATCGATTTGTAAGCAAGCGTAAGAGCCTCATCTTCCGGCAGCTTTTTGCCGCCCGCCACGACGATCGGAACCGGGCACGCGGCCACGACCTCCTCGAAGTTTTCGCAGTAATAGGTCTTGATGATATTGGCACCCATTTCCGCGACAATGCGGGTAGCAAGCTTGAAGAAACGGTCGGTGCGTTCCATCTGCTTGCCGACGGCGATGACACCCAGCGTGGGGATGCTGTAACGCATGCCGTCGTTGATGGTTTTGGACAGGTTGTCGATGCTGGAAAGCTGACCGTCCGCGCCGATAAAGGTCTGAACGGCCATGCAGTCCGCGTTCATGCGGATCGCGTCCTCAACGTTGACCGCCACCACTTCATGGCTCAAGTCGTCATTGAGCATGGAGGAACCGGAAGTCGTGCGCAGGGCGATCGCTTTTTTGCATTCGGGGGGCACGCAACTGCGCAGAGCGCCGCGGGTACCCATCAAAACGTCCACGCTGTCCAGAAGTTTCGGAATCGCCAAATCCAGACGCTCAAGCCCCGACACGGAGCCCATAAAATAGCCGTGGTCAAAGGCAAACATCACTGTATTGCCGGTTTTGGGGTCAAAAATATTGGAAAGATGCTTTTTCATGCCCCAGTCCAAATCGTTTGCGCCTTTCACATGAAAATTTCCCTGTTTCGCGAAGGGTACATCAACCTGATAATCCTTTGCGACTTTTAGTCCGTCTTTATCCGCCATCGTGAAGTCCTCCTTGATAATAAATTGGTACGAAGGCCGGGAAGCCCATACCTCGCCCCTGTGTGGAAAGACGGAACCGCTTTTCCATACAGGGGCGAAGCATGGCCATCGCATCCGCTCTGACCATGCCCGCGCACCGTATGCTGTTCAGAAAGTACAGCCGGGTGTTTTAGAAGTTGTAGTTGTCCATGTTTTCAGCGGTGAATTCCGCACGCTCCGGCAGCAGGACCACGCCGGAGTCATCGGCGGTGTATGCGTTGGGGTCGAGAACCGTGTTCGGCATGACTTCAACGGTACCGATGTCCGGGACATCCACTTTGTCGCCGACTTTCAGCGTATTGCCGGAAGCGAGGTGATAGGCGAGGTAGCAGCCCAGAGCGCCCTGAATCTGGCAGTCCCACAGGCCCCAGCGCTCGATTACGCCGGCTTTGCAGTATTCTTTGATGGAGTTGGGGGAAGCGTATCCGGTGATGGTAACGTCATCTTTGGTCATGCCAAGGTTCTGGGCAGCCTGGCACTGGCCCGGAAGAGCGGTGGAGTCGTTGCAGATTACCAGGTCGAGATCCTTGTGAGCGGACAGGATGGATTCGCCGACGCTGATTGCTTTTTCGGCATCCTGCTCGCTGTAGTAGTTGTCGGGCGCAACGTTGACCCAGTTGGGATAGGTTTCTTTGATGTAGGCTTCGCCCGCAACCTGCCAGGAGTTCTGGTCGGCTACAGTCGCCTGGGAATAATGCCAGCAATAGTTGATTGCGTCTTTGGCGGGATCTTTGCCGCGGCTGGTCAGGGACTTCACGCCCATATCAACGAGCATTTTTCCAAGAATGTCCGGGGTACCCTGCGAAACCATGACGGTGCGGGCGTCGCCGGAAACGTCGGAGTCCCAGGTAACAACCTGAAGGCCGGCCTCTTTTGCCTGCTTCATAACATCGTCCAGACCGGTTGCGTCAACAGAGGATACGCAGACGGCGTCGGCACCCTGCTGAATCGCATTGTTGATGACGGTAACCTGATTGGCGACGGACGCTTCCGGGCTGCCGTCATATTTTACGGTGAAACCAACCTTTTCCGCATAAGCCTGAGCGCCGTCGTTAGCGGATTCAAAAAACGCGTTGCCTGTAAGCTTGGGAACAAACACCACGGTGATGTCTTTGCCGCCGGCTGCCGTGGCAGACTCCGCAGCAGAGGATTCCGCAGGAGCGGCGGAAGATGCCGGAGCTTCACTGGACGAAGACTGGCTGCCGCCGCAGCCGGAAAATGCAGAAGCAACCATCATTGCTGCAAGGGCTAATGACATGACTTTTTTCATAAAATATTCCTCCTGATTTTTTATACATACGCAGGCTGTTTTGCCCGTGCATTACCAACACTTATTTGTTTTTCTTTTTGGGAAGGGCATTGCGAAACAGGGAGAAAAATTTGTAGTGCCCGAAAGCGGTACGGCACGCGACCGCCGCAATCAGCAGGACTCCAACGGGAATGTCCAGATACTGGGTGTTCAGCCCGGCCATGGACAGGCCAAACCGCATGATGCCGATTACCAGAGCCGCGAGCGCTGTCCCAATGACGCCGCCCCGTCCGCCGAGGTTGGAGGTGCCGCCCAGAACAACCGCCGTAATAATGGGAAGCGTAAGCTCTTTGCCGAAATCCGCCTTGGCGGTCCCAAGGTAAGAGGTCAGGATGATGCCGGCGATGGAAGCGCTCATGCCGGACAGGACGTAGGTGCTCATGATGATCAGCTTTGTCTTGATGCCGGAATATTCCGCCGCGTTTTGATTGACGCCACATAGAAAGACGCTGCGGCCGTATTTGGTTTTATGAAGCAGCAGGTAACTGATTACGATCAGGACGGCGAATATGATCACCTGGCTTGGAATTCCGAATAAACGGTATTTCGAGAAACTTGTGAAATAAGAGGGGAAACCGCTGATCCCCTTGTAGGATTCAGTTGCCGAGAGATTTGTAACCGCGATGGCCAGGCCTGAATAAAGGAACGAGCCGCCAAGGGTTACCACCATCGGCTGTACGCCGGTGTAGGCTACGAAAAACCCGCTGAGCGCGCCGCACAGAGCGCCGATAACGATGGAAAGAACCGCGGCTACCCAAATATTTATGCCCAGATCCTGCCACATTAAACCAATAGAAATTGAAGTGAGCCCCACAATGGAACCCGCCTGGATATCCATGCCGCCGGTGATCAGCACGAAGGTGACAAACAGGGCGACGACACACATCGACATGAAGTCGTTGATGCTGCCCAGAAGTACGCGCGGCATCAGGAATTTCGGGTTGAGCGCCCCGAATACGGCGACTTCCAGCAGGAGCAGAACGACGAGAAACAGCTCCCAGCGCAAAAACTTTTTCTTAAACCAGTTGTTAGGCATGCTGCCCGCCTCCTTCCGTGTTCACAGACCCCGCGGTTTTCGCGGTCAGACGCTCGCGCCGCGCCTTTTCCGCCGCGCGGCGCTGCAACAGCGCATCCAGGACCACAATCGTAATCAGGAGGATTCCGGTGATTGTGTTGTCTAAATCGGAAGAAAACTGCAGGAACACGAGGATTCGCCCGATGGACGCCATGATGATCGCGCCAAGGGCCGCGCCGATGACCGAACCGATGCCGCCGGCCAGGCTGACACCGCCCAGTACGCAGGCGGCAATGGCCTTCATTTCGTAACCGTTGCCCGCTGTCGGAGTAACAAAACCGATACGGCTTACATACATCAGCCCCGCGATTGCGGAGAAAACGGCGCACAGCACAAAGCCGAGAATCCGCGTTGTGCCGACCGGAATGCCGATTAACGTCGCGCCGCCCTCGTTATCGCCGACCGCCGCAAAATAACGCCCGCGTTTTGTACGGGTCAGCAGAACATAAATGATAATGGTCAGTACCAAAGCGCACAGATAAAACCAGGTAATATTGCCGACTGTGGCCTGAGACAGCGCCTTGAATTCAAACGGCAGGTTTTCCACCCATTTGCCGTTGGTATAAACATAGCATAATCCTCGCACAACACCGTTCATGCCCAGCGTCATGATAATCGACGGGATTTTCAGCACTACGACGCCCAATCCGTTGATCAGGCCGATCACGAGGCCGACCGCAAGCGCCGCTGAAATTGCAAGCGCCCACGGGGCGCCGTCGCGGATCAGCGTGGCAGAAACCGCGGCGGAAAGCCCCAGCGTCGCGCCTACGGAAACGTCAATTTCGCCTGTAATAATGACAAAGGCAATCCCGACTGCCAGCATCGTGAACACAACGCTGCCGTTCAGGCAGAGCATAATGTTCTTGATGGATAGGAATTCGGGATTTACGGCGCCGACGCCGAGGAAAAGAAAAACAACAAAAGCAAGCGAAGAGATTTCTCTTGATTTCAGTATTTTTTTCAGATTACTCACTCTGTTTACCTCCTTCGTACACGCCAAAGGAAGCGGCCATCAAATTATCCTGCGTGATTTCTTCCTTTTTGAAGCTGTGGTTGATCCGCCCCTGGAACATGGTCACGGCGCGGTCGCTCAGTTCCATGATCTCCTCCATGTCGGAAGAGATCAGCAGTACGGCCACGCCCTGCTCCTTCAGCTGCTGGATGATAGCGTAAACATCGCCGCGTGCCGCCGCGTCGATGCCGCGGGTGGGTTCATCCAGAATAACCAGTCTCGGACCTGTTGAAAGCGCCCTACCGATGACCACTTTTTGCTGATTACCGCCCGACAGGCTGCCGAGCAGCTGATCCTGGCCGGTCACCTTAATGCGGAAATCCCGGACATACTGCGCGGTCAGCTCTTTTTCAGATTTGAAATTGAAGAAAAATTGCCCCATTTTGTCCAGGCATGCGGAAGACATGTTGACCGCTACGCTGCTGATTTTAAAAATACCGTTGAGATGGCGGTCTTCCGGCACATAGTTGATCCCCTTTTCAATGATCTTCCGGGTGGGAAGGCCGGTGACATCCTCATCCATCAAAAAGGCTTTGCCGTCTTTTACGACGTCCCTGCCGAAAATTGTGGTAGCAAGTTCGGTGCGCCCCGCACCGACGACGCCCGCCAGTCCCAGAATCTCGCCGGGATAAATTTCAAAGCTCACGTTGGAAAAGCCGTAGCCGCTGTAGTTTTCCAGGCGGAAAACCGGTTTCAGGCCGGTATAATCCAGCGCCGGACGGTTTTCCGTAACGGCTTTTTCCTGTGTGTCCGGGGGCAGGAGGCCTTTCACTAGCATTTCCCTTGTAAATTCGCTGACCGGGCCGCTCAGCGTAATGACGCCGTCCCGCATAATTGCGACATGCGTTGCAATTTCAAATACTTCCGTCAGACGATGGGTAATATAAATGATGCTGATATTTTTTTTCTTTAAATCTTCAACGATTTTAAAGAGCGATTCCACCTCGTCGAACGTCAGCGCGCTGGTAGGCTCGTCAAGAAACAGGATGCGGGAATTGCGCAAGAGGCCGCGCAGGATTTCAACAAGCTGCTGCTCCGCGATGGAGAGGCTGCTCGCCTTCCGGTTTAAATCCAGCTTCCATTCCAATTGCTCAAGCAAATCGCACAGCCGTTTGTGAAGTTCGCTTTTCTTCTCGTCAAATCCGATAATGATATTTTCTTCCACCGTCATGTTCGGGAAGAGCATCGGTTCCTGCGGGACAAGATAAACCCCTTTCGCCAAAGCCACAGACGGTTTGTTCAGGTTTACCTTCTCGCCGGCAATGTATATTTCGCCCTTGTCCTGTTGGTGGATACCCATAATAATTTTTACCAGGGTGCTTTTTCCGGCGCCGTTGCCGCCGATCAGCGCAACGACCTCCCCGGGACGAATATCCAGATTAATCCCCTTCAGGACAGCATTCAGGCTGAAAGATTTGTAGATTCCCCGCACGGAAAGCATCGCTCCCTGCAAAGGTGCGCTTTGCGCTTCTCCCATTTCAGACCCTCCATCCAGTCAAATTGCAACAAATGTTATCAAGTCAAATTTTTATCGCTGCCCATATCATAAATTATTTTTTATACTTTGTCAACAGCTGGTTTTTTTGTATCTGCTGAAACAAACCATTTTTCAGACCGATTGCATCTCAATATTTATAATTTTAGATGTATTTTGAACAATATATGTGCAATATGCATTAATATAAAGGAAAAACGTTTTGCAGTTCAAACAAATCAAAGGCCGAATCACAAATTTGTTGACACATTGAACGGAGACTGCTATACTATGAAATGTAAAACACATGATCGGCGTTAAAACATTTGTATCGACTTATCAATTGATTATGCATGGAACTTTTGTGTCATCCGGAAGGAAAAGAGTATCATTATCGGGTGGTTTTGGAGGAAAAAGCATGGATTATGAAGAAACATTAATGATAAAGACGGCATGGTACTATTATTTGGAGAATATGACACAGCAGAGGATTTCCGAACTGCTGGGAATCTCGCGCATGCGCGTCATTAAATTACTGGAAAAGGCCAGGCAGACCGGAATCATACAGTTTAAGATCCGTGAAGAAAGCGCGAACAGAATGCAGCTGGAGAAAAAGCTGACGGAGCATTACGGATTAAAAGATGTATTTGTGGTTCCGACCAACCCCAATGAGGAAGAGAAGAACGAGACAATCGCCAAAGCCGCCGCAATGTATATCAGCGACCGGCTGACGGAAAACAGCTTTATTAACCTCGGTTACGGCGATACGCTCAGCCGCGTGCTCAATAACCTTGCAACCATGATGGAACATCCGATTTCATGCGTATCCCTCACGGGGGGCGTGAATTATTATCTGCCGAATACGCGTTCCAATGTATTCAACGCGAAGCTGTATCTGATCCCCGCGCCTC
>JAEXAZ010000040.1 GCA_023394255.1 Bacillota bacterium
TTGAGATGCCCGACAATCTGCTCGTCGTTCGTCGGAAGTTTCACTCCGCCGTTCATGAATAAAAGGCTTGACGGCAGGTCGTCGGATTCCGTCATTGTGTAAAAATACATCCGCATCAGGTTTTTGCCCAGCTCGGAATCCCCGCCCCCAATGATCTCTTTTCCGATAAAAACCGCCCATTTCCCGGTGCGGGGCGTTGGCGAAGGCAGCTGCTCCGTTTCCTCGCTGACGGCACATCCGGCTTTGGAAAAAGCCAGCTGGAAACCGCCGGCAACTTCCCGGACGACGGCGGCGAATCCCTGATTGTCGGCGAGACGGCGCAGATTTTCCACAGCGGTTTGGTTATCGACCTCGATCGTAAAGGCGCTGATACCGTTATCAATTTCTTTTTTTGCCAAAATAACCGGAATGGGGCAATCTTTCCCCTTGGCATCAATGAAAGTCATGTCAGGTTCCTCACTTTTTCAGATTTTTACAGCTTCCTGTTTTCAGAATAGATTCCTGACACCGTAAAGTCAACGGCTTGAAGGCATTATAGAAATTATTGATAAAATAGAGGATTCTATTGAAAAACGCCCCTCGACTTTTTTCACAAAAAAGCCTATACTAAAAATATGTTTAAAAGACGGCCGTTCGGGAATGGCTTTCTTAAAGATTGGGTAGGGGGGCAACCAGTGGACTCACAGTTTTATCTGATGACATTCGACTCGGTCACAAACAGCATGCAGACAGAAAAGCTTGCGAAGCGGCAGTTCCCGGTTATTGTCATGCCTGCTCCGAGGGAAATTACGCAGAGCTGCGGACTTGCTCTTAAATTTTTAACATGGGAACCGGAAAAAATTGAGCGGTTCTTTCAATCGCTTTCGGTTCCGTGCAGGCTGTATAAAATGGGAACTTCCCGTGCGGGCGGTAAACGCCCGCTGGAATTGGTTGCCGAGGTTCAATAGAAAAACCTGACGGCGCATAATGGGATTCCAAGTTAAAGGCGGTGCAACGGATTGAATTCAGGCGAAAGACGGGACAAAATCATTGAAATACTTAAGGGATGCAGCCAGCCTGTCAGTGCTTCCGCCCTGGCAAAAAAGCTCAGCGTCAGCCGGCAGATCATTGTGGGGGACGTTGCGCTCCTGCGCGCCGCCAATGTGCAGATTTCCGCCACCCCGCGCGGCTATGTGCTGGAGGAGCAGAAGGACAGCCCGGAATCGGTCTACACGATTGCCTGCCGCCACAGCAGGGAAAATCTCGCGGAGGAGCTTTATACCATTGTGGACAATGGCGGGGGGGTGCTGGATGTTATTGTCGAGCATCCGGTCTACGGCCAGATTTCCGGTCAGCTCCGCATTTTTTCCCGGTATGACGTGGATATGTTCCTGCAGAAGCTGGATAGAAGCAAAGCGCCGCCGCTTTCCATGCTGACCAACGGCGTACACCTGCATACCATTACCTGCCGGACGCCGGAAATCTATCAGCGGATTCTTGCGGCCCTTGAAAAAAGGGACATTTTATTCCATACCTGAGACCGCGCAGTTTGCATACGCAACACTTGACTTTTTCGTTCCGCTGCGATACTATATATACTAGTGTCAAGACATATGTAAATGTTATTGAAGTGAGGGCTGAAAAAGTGAAAACAAATCAAAAAATTAAAACAATGGTGATCGCTGCGTTATTATGCGGAATCGGGATTGCAATCCCGATGTTTATGCCGAAGGTGGTACTTGGGCCGATGTCCTTTACGCTGGCAAGCCATGTGCCGGTATTCCTCGCCGTATTTATCTCACCCCCGGTTGCGGCGGTGGTTTCCGTCGTTACCGGATTCGGGTTTTTGATGGCCGGTTTCCCGATTGTAATTGTTCTGCGCGCGTTCAGCCATCTGGGATTTGCGCTGATTGGCGCTCTGCTTCTTAAAAAGAGGCCGGAAACACTCTGCTCGGTTGGCGGGACACTGGGGCTGGGTGCCTTAACCGCCGTCATTCATGCCATCTGTGAGGTCCTTGTGGTGACTGCTTTCTTTTTCAGCGGCGCGATGGGGGAAGCGACCTATCAGCAGGGCTACTGGTATACGGTGTTTTTCATGGTCGGCGCAGGTACTCTGATCCACAGCTCGGTCGACTATTCCATTTCGGTATTTATCTGGAAGCATGTCCAGAGCGTCATCCATATCCCTGTCTGCGCCCGCGTAAAACCGCTGGCATCCGGCTCTTCCGGCGAAACCTGTTGACGATGGGGCCGTCTTTATCGTAAAATAGGCCATGGAGGTGCGAAAGATGAAACTGATGATTGCTTCGGATATCCATGGCTCCTTATACTATTGTGAAAAGGTCCGGAATATCTGGCAAAAGGAAAAGCCGGAAAAGCTGCTGCTGCTCGGGGACCTGCTCTACCACGGCCCGAGAAATGACCTGCCGCGGGATTATAACCCCAAGGGGGTTATCAAACTGCTCAATGAAATGAAGCAGGAACTGCTGTGTGTGCGCGGAAACTGCGACGCGGAAGTCGACCAGATGGTGCTGGAATTTCCGATCATGGCCGACTATATGATCCTTTATCTGGAAGGCCATCTGATTTTTGCGACGCATGGGCATATCCACAACAGGGAACACATGCCGATGCTGAAGAAGGGCGATGTGCTGCTTCATGGGCACACCCATGTGCAGGCGATGGAAGACCTGGACGGGGTCCTTTATCTGAACCCCGGGTCTGTTTCGCTGCCGAAAGAGGGGAATCGGAACAGCTATATGATGTATGAGGACGGCTGTTTTCAGATCAAAGATTTGGACGGGCAGTTGATCAAAAGCTATCAGATGGGATCATAAAAGAGGAAGAAAGACACCAAAAGGGGCTGCATATGCAGCCCCTTTTGGTGTCTTATCGGAATCAGGCGGTAGAAAGCAGATTCAAACCGATTCCGGGATATCTTTTTCCGTTTTTTCGACTTCCATGTTTTTCGGAAGCACCAGATTGAGCACCAGTGCGACGATAAACACGATCGCAACGCAGTTGCTCTGCAGGACCTCTCTGGCCATGGTCGGCAGGATGGAAAAGATGGCGGGTACCTGCGTAAATCCGATGCCGATGCCGATGGACAAAGCGACGATGGTGGTGTTGCGCTGGTTAAAGCCGCAGCGGGTAATCATCTGCACGCCGCTCACAACAATGGAGCCGAACATCATAATGGTGCAGCCGCCAAGAACCGCGTCGGGCAGGGTGGCGAAAATAGCGCCGATAGGAGGGAACAGGCCTGCCAGGATCATGCAGGCAGCGCCGGTCATAATGGTATAGCGGTTGACGATTTTTGTCATGGCGATCAGGCCAACGTTCTGGCTGAAAGAGGTAATCGGCAGACAGCCAAACAGAGCGGAGAAGGAACTCATATACCCGTCGCAGCCAAGACCGCCCCTGATTTCTTTTTCCGTAACGTCGCGTCCAAGCCCGGTTACAGCCATAGCGGAAATGTCGCCGATGGTTTCCGTCGCGGAAACCAGAAAGATTACGGTAACAGCGAGGATCGCGCTGATATTGAATTCAGGGATAAACGGCAGGAATCTCGGGACAGAGATCAAGCTCGCCTGTGTGACCGTCGAGAAATTCACCATTCCCATAAAGGCGGCCGTGATATAACCGACTACAAGCCCGAATAAGACCGAAAGCTGCTTCCAGAACGATTTCGCGAAGATGTTGAACAGCAGACAGGAAACCAGGGTAATGCTGCCGAGCAGAATGTTCTGCGCGGAACCGAAAGCCGGGTTGCCCGAGCCGCCGCCAAAGGACGACGCGCCGACACTCAGCAGGGAAAAGCCGATCGAGGTCACGACGCATGCGGAAACAATCGGGGCGACAAACCGCCGCCAATATTTCGCGAACATGCCGAGCGTCCCTTCAATGAGGCCGCCCACCAAAGCGGCGCCGATCATGGCGGGGACGCCGTAGGTCGCGGCAACATAGCATAGGATGGTTACGAAGGTAAAGCTGACGCCCATGACAATCGGCAGCCGCGCGCCGATTTTCCAGAGCGGATACAGCTGAACAAGCGTGCCGACACCCGCGACAAACATTGCGTTTTGAATCAGCATTGCTTTCTGCGCTTCATCCAGACCGGCGGCGCCTGCGACAATAATAATCGGTGCGATATTTGCCACAAACATCGCAAGCACATGCTGCAATCCGAATGGAATCGCTTTTGAGAGAGGAACTCTTCCGTCCAGTTGATAAATATTTTCTACCGTGCAGTTGGCCTGTGTTTTTGTTGACATAATGCACCTCCAGATTTGATTCCTGATCAGTAAAAAATGGTAATAAGTAATAGGTAATACTAATTACTTATTACCTACATTATAATCAAACAGTTAGAGAAATACAATAAAAAATCTTACAAATATTTGCGATAATTATTGATGTTTTCCATAAAATAAAAAGCAGAGATTGCCATCATGCAAATCTCTGCTTTTACAGTCTTAAAAAACTACAGGACAGGCTCCCGGCTGCATTGTTCCCGAAGGAACGCAAGAAACCGGTTTTGAACCTTGTTAAACTGGTGCCCTCTGCGAAAAACCAAGACGTCCTTATTCAGAAGATTGGAAAGCGGGCATGCCCGTGTTACCAATCCGCAGCGGTCTAAAATCTCTTTCGGCATGGGCGAAACCCACATATAGGTTCCGGCAACGCTGTGCAGAAGGTCAAACTGGCTGCCGCGCTCATAGACATAAATTCTCCGCGCGGGCGATTCCAGCCCGGCGCCGACGGCAATTTCGGAAAACGACAGGGAAGGTACCTGCAAATCGCCGTGCACGATTTCCGTATAGCCTCCGAGCATGTGGTAATTGACCTCCGGAAGCTGTGCGAGCGGATGCTCCTTTGACATTAAAAGCTGCATGGTGAATTCCCGCAGCGGCTCGGCAGTCAGCTTGAGGTCACGTAGATAGGAAGCAAAATAGGATTCGTAAATCACCTGATAACGGATAACCCCCAGGTCGGATTCCCCGCAGCTTACGTCATTGGCGGCTGCCATCGAATTTGTTTCCCGGTAATGGATATCCATATGTTCTTTCACGTCAAGACGGCTGACAAACTCAGAAAACAGGGAGGAAAGATAAGTCGCCCGCGGGACCGACAGGCTGAATTGAATCGCATGCTGCGTCTTTGGCTGGTAAAGCGATTCCAGTTCGTCGATCTGGGAAAGAATCGTGTTCGCATACGCCAGAAATTCCTCCCCTTTTCTGGTCGTCTCAACGCCTTTGGCTGTGCGGCGGAAAATCGTGATCCCGATTTCCTTTTCCAGTTCCTTGATGGCCTTGCTCAGATTCGGCTGCCCCATATAGAGGTTTTGTGCGGCTTTTGTAATCGAACCGCTTTTCTGGACTTCCGAAACATAGCGCAGGTAGGCTAAATTCATGATGCGTTCCTCCATCAATATAAGACATAAGTACTATATAAATTATACATTACCCGACGGCAAATGACAATGATAAAATAATAACAAGCTTAAAAGATCAGATTTAAACAAATCATATTATTGAAATCAAGAATTTGGAGGAATGATTTATGGCACGCTTTACATTACCGAGAGATATTTATTATGGGTCGGGAGCCATCAAAGAGCTGAAAAACCTGAAGGGCCACAAAAAAGCAATGCTGCTGACCGGCGGAAGCTCGATGAAAAAAGCCGGGTTCCTTCAGAAAACGGAAGAAGTTCTGAAAAGCGCGGGTATGGAAGTGCAGCTGTTTCAAGGCATTGAACCGGACC
>JAEXAZ010000107.1 GCA_023394255.1 Bacillota bacterium
TGGGGCAGCTTGCCGTGAGGAGGCTGGTGGATATCATCCAAAAAAGCGGCAGCCGTACCCGTGCGAAAATTCAGGTCTGCACGCAGTTAGTGGAACGCGAGAGTGTTTTTGACCGGAATCAATCAATTGATCGTTTGGAGGAATGAAGGATGGAACAATTAAAACTTGGGTTTGCCCCCACGCGCAGAAGTATTTTCAGCGCGCCCGATGCTGTTAAGTACAGCAACCTGACGCGGCAGCGGCTGCGTGAACTGGGTGTCGCGTTCGCCGACATCACGGAGTTCAACGAGGAAGGGCTTCTCTACAATGACGCCGACATGCAGAAAATCGCGGCAAAATTCAAGGCGGAAAAGGTGGACGGATTATTCGTCCCGCACTGCAACTTCGGGACGGAGTACGTGGTTGCCCGCCTTGCAAAGGAACTGAACGTCCCCGTCCTGCTTTGGGGTCCGCGCGACGAACGCCCGGATGAAGACGGTATCCGCCTGCGCGATACCCAGTGCGGCCTTTTTGCGACCGGAAAGGTGCTGCGCCGTTTCCAGGTGCCGTTCACCTATCTAAAAAACTGCCGTCTGACCGATCCCGCTTTTGAAAACGGCGTCCGCAGGTTCCTTGCGGTTTGCAATGTGGTCAAAACGTTCCGGCACACGCGGATTCTGCAGATTTCCACCCGCCCGTTCGATTTTTGGACGACGATGTGCAACGAGGGGGAACTGCTGGAAAAATTCAATATCCAGCTTGCTCCGATCCCGATGCCCGAACTGGCCGACGCGGTGAAAGCGGCGAAAGAACAGAAGACCGAGGTTGAGAAAACCATCGCATACATAACCGCCAATATGGATGTGCAGATTAAACCGGATGAACTGGAAACCGTGGCTGCCCTGAAGGTTGCTATGCGGACGCTCGCCGACAAATACGGCTGCAACGCTGTGGCTGTCCAGTGCTGGAACTGCATGCAGGATGTTCTGGGGATCATGCCGTGCGCCGCCAATTCCCTGCTGACCGACGAAGGGCTGCCGGTCGTCTGCGAAACGGATATCCACGGCGCAGTCACCTCGCTGCTGGTGCAGGCCGCGGGTATGGGCGAAAACCGGACGTTCTTCGCCGACTGGACGGTACGCCATCCCGACAACGAAAACGCCGAGCTTTTGCAGCACTGCGGCCCATGGCCCCTTTCGCTGGCAAAGACAAAGCCGGTGCTGGGTTATCCGCTTGCGTTCAGACACCCGGGCTCCGTTTCCGCCGAATGCCGCCACGGCGGTATTACGCTGGCGCGCTTTGACGGCGACAACGGCGAATACTCGATGCTGCTTGGAAACGCGAAGGCGGTGGACGGCCCCTATACCAAGGGCACCTACCTGTGGGCCGAGGTGGAGAATCTCGACCGTCTGGAGGATAAGGTCGTCTGCGGCCCCTACATCCACCACTGCACCGGTATCCACGGCGATGTGGTCCCGGTGCTGTACGAAGCCTGCAAGTATATCGGCGTGAAGCCGGACCTTTATGACCCCGTGGAGGAACGTGTGAAAGCAGTTATCAGGGGAGAGGAGCCGGCATGAATACAAAGGAACTGAAAGCAAAATCGTTTGAACTGCGCCGTGCTGTTCTGGACATGATTTACCGGGCAAAGACAGGCCATATCGGCGGCGATTTCAGCGTGATGGATATTCTGGTTACCCTGTATTACCGGCAGATGCATGTCGGGCCGGAGCTGGTCGGTGACCCGAACCGCGACCGGTTCATCCTGAGCAAAGGCCACTCGGTTGAGGCGCTCTATGCCGTACTGGCTGATCGGGGGTTCTTCCCGAAAACCGACCTGCTGACCTATTCGCAGTTCGGTTCCAAATACATCGGGCACCCGAACAATAAGGTCAGCGGAATTGAAATGAATTCCGGGTCCCTGGGACATGGGCTTTCCCTTTCCGTGGGTATGGCGCTCGCGGCAAAAATGGATAGCGCGCCCTACCGTGTCTATACCGTGATGGGGGACGGGGAATTGGCGGAGGGGTCCGTCTGGGAAGGCGCGATGGCCGCCGGGCATTATCATCTGGAGAATCTCACGGCATTTGTCGACCGGAACCGTCTGCAAATTTCAGGGGGAACCGAACAGGTTATGGCGCAGGACAATCTGGACGCGCGGTGGTCCGCTTTCGGCTGGAATGTGCTGCATGCGGCGGGCAACGACATCGCGGCGCTCGACGCGGCCGTAGGGCAGGCGAAGGCCTGCAAAGGAAAACCGACGGTCATCCTTGCGGATACCACAAAGGGATACGGGGTCTCCTTCATCGAGAATCAGGCCGGGTGGCACCATCGCGTTCCGACGGAGGAGGAATACCAAAAGGCGGCGGCAGAACTGGAGGAAAGGATGGTGAACGCGCAATGAACCGGATTCCAAACAGGCAGGTAATCTGCGAAGTTTTAAACCGGCATGCGGATTCCGACCGGGATATCGTGGTGCTTTGCAGCGATTCGCGCGGCTCCGCTTCGCTGGCTCCTTTTGCGGACGCGCATCCGGAACAGTTTGTTGAGGTCGGCATCGCGGAGCAGGATTTGGTGTCCGTCAGCGCGGGGCTGGCCAGATGCGGCAAGAAAGCGTTTGCCGCTTCCCCGGCTTGCTTCCTCTCTTCCAGAAGCCTGGAACAGGTCAAGGTGGACGTGGCCTATTCCAATACCAATGTGAAGCTCATCGGCATCAGCGGCGGCGTCAGCTACGGTGCATTGGGGATGACACATCATTCGGCGCAGGATATCGCGGCTGTCGCATCGATTCCGAATATGCGTGTTTATCTGCCGAGCGACCGGTTTCAGACGGAGCTTCTGGTGGAAGCGCTCCTGCGGGATGATTTGCCCGCTTATCTGCGTGTGGGCAGGAATGCCGTTGAGGATGTTTATGAGGAGGGGAACACCCCGTTTGAACTGAACCGGGCGACCGTGGTGCACGAGGGGTCGGACGTTGCCATAATCGCCTGCGGCGAACTGGTCAGCGCGGCTCAAAAAGCCGCCGGACTGCTCGAAAAGCAGGGCATCGGCGCGCGGGTTCTGGATATGTACTGTGTAAAACCGATTGACCGGGAGGCGGTGGTCCGCGCAGCCAGGGAAACAGGGGCAATTATTACCGTGGAGGAACACACCGTTTTCGGCGGGCTAGGTTCCATGGTCAGCCAGATCACGGCGGATGAGTGTCCGGTTGTGGTAAAGAATCTGGCGCTCCCGGACGCACCGGTTGTGACCGGCACCTCAAAAGAAGTGTTCGATTATTACGGGCTTACTGCGGAAGGCATTGCAAAGCTGGCGACGGAGTTGGTAAAATGAACGGGAACTATCTGCTGGCCATCGACCAGAGCACGCAGGGAACCAAAGGACTGCTGTTTGATGAAACGGGCGCGCTGACCGCGCGCGTGGATGTGCCGCATGACCAGTTGATTGACGAGCGCGGCTGGGTCGAGCATGACCCCGGGGCGCTGTACAACAACACACTGGCCGCCGCGGAGGCCGTATTGAAAAAAGCGGGCGTACCGCCCCAAAAGGTTGCCGGAGCCGGCATCAGCAACCAGCGGGAAACCGCCGTCGCGTGGGACCGGAAAACCGGGGAGCCGGTTTATAACGCCATTGTCTGGCAGTGTGCGCGCGGCGCAAAACTCTGTGAAAAGATTGCGGCAGCCGGACACGCGGAACTGGTGAAAAAGCATACCGGCCTGCATCTTTCCCCCTATTTTTCGGCGGCGAAGCTGGCGTGGATTCTTCAAAATGTTCCAAAGGCGTCCGAATTGATGCGCCGCCGGGAACTGTGTATGGGGACGGTGGACAGCTGGCTTCTTTACCGGCTGACCGGCGGGCGGGAGTTTAAAACCGACTATTCCAATGCCTCCCGTACGCAGCTGTTCAATCTGACCGGCCTGTGCTGGGACAGAGAGGTCTGTGAGCTGTTCGGCATCGACCTGTCCGCGCTGCCAGAGGTATGTGATTCCGACAGCCTGTTCGGATACAGCGATTTCGGAGGGCTGTTCCCGAATCCCCTCCCCATCCACGCCATGCTGGGGGATTCCCACGGGGCTTTGTTTGGGCAGGGAGGGATTTCCCCCGGGATGATGAAAACCACCTACGGCACAGGCTCGTCTGTCATGATGAATATCGGCGGGACTCCAGTGTTCAGCGATGCGGGGGTGGTAACCTCCCTCGCGTGGAGGATAGGGGGCAAAACCGATTATGTATTGGAGGGCAACATCAATTATACCGGCGCCGTCATGCGCTGGGTGGTGCAGGAACTTGGCCTGCTGCCCACCGCAAAAGACGCCAGCGCGGTCGCGGCTCAGGCAAATCCGGAGGATGAGACCTATCTTGTGCCGGCATTCTCGGGTTTAAACGCACCGTACTGGGACAGCGACGCGAAAGCGGCAATCTGCGGCATGACCCGCCTGACAGGCAAAGCCGAGCTTGTAAAGGCGGCGGAGGAATGCATCGCCTATCAGATTGCGGATATTGTCAACGTCATGAGCGGGGAGTCCGGCATCCCCATCGATTCCCTGCGCGTGGACGGCGGCCCCACGAAAGACCGCTATCTGATGCAGTTCCAGAGCGACATCCTTCAGGTCCCGATTCTGGTTCCGGATGTGGAGGAACTCAGCGGTATGGGCGCCGCGTTTGCGGCGGGGCTGGCAATGGGGATTTATGAAAAGGAACCGTTGTTTTCGCGCATGCGGCGCACACGGTATACCCCCGGAATGCCGGAAGCGGTGCGGGCAAAAAAATACGCCGGCTGGAAAGCGGCGGTTTCCATGGTGCTCACAAAAAACGGTAAGCGCGGGTAAAACACCCGATAGCATACAAGATTTACTCAAATGATTAAGGAGGAACAGTAATGAAAAGCGCAAAAAGGTTTTTAGCGTCTCTGATGGCAGTTTCCGCTCTCGGTATCCTGGCGTCAGGCTGCGGAGGAAGCACGGAGGCTCCGGCTTCGCAGGCAGCCCCCGCTTCTTCTCAGGCAGAATCTTCTCAGCCGGCTTCATCCGAAGAACCGTCTTCCGAGGCCCCGAAAGCAGAAGCTCTGACCGGCGGCGGTTCCAAAATCATCTATATTATTACCCCGTCCCATTCCAACCCGTTCTTCAAAACGGAGGCCGAAGCCGCCGAAGCGAAAGCGAAAGAGCTGGGCTATGAAACAAAGGTCGTTTCCCATGACGACGATCCCACCAAACAGTCCGAGCTGTTTGAAACCGCGATTTCCGACAAAGCCGCCGCGATTATCTGTGACAACGCGGGCGCGGACGCAACGGTTGCCGCTGTCCAGAAAGCGCGCGACAATAACATCCCGACCTTCCTCATCGACCGTGAAATCAACGAATCCGGCATTGCGATCAGCCAGATCGTAGCGAACAACTATCAGGGCGCAAAAGGCGCCGCGGAAATATTCGTTGAGGCAATGGGCGAGTCCGGCGAATATGCGGAACTGCTCGGCAAAGAATCCGACACCAACGCCGGCGTCCGCTCCAGCGCGTTCCATGAAGTGATCGACCAGTATACGGACATGAAGTGTGTGGCCACCCAGACCGCGAACTGGGAGCAGACCGAAGCCTACTCCAAAATGGAAACCATTCTCCAGTCGAACCCCAACATCAAAGGCGTTGTCTGCGGGAATGACACCATGGCGATGGGCGCATCGGCTGCCATCAAGGCCGCCGGGCTCAAAGACATTGCCATTATCGGCGTTGACGGGAGCGACGATGTGCGCGACGAGATCAAAGCAGGCAATATCACCGCGACGGCGCTTCAGCAGGCCGCTTTGATTTCTGAAATGGCTGTGGAACAGGCTGATAAGTATTTAAAGGATGGCTCGACCGGTTTGGACGAAAAACAGCTGGTTGACTGCATTATCATCACCCAAGAGAACGCGGATAAGCTTTCCGCATTCCGCTACAGCGAATAAGCATCCGACTCTTCGCGTGACAACACGGGCGCGGGCAGAACTGTTGATTGCCCGCGCCCAAAACCGGGCTCTATGGGATTCTATCTGACCGATGGCTTTTGAATTCGAAAATCATCTGCTTTGGCATTGCCGGGCAGTCACATAGGCACGCCGGAATCCCGGCTGGCCAGATACACAGGGGCATACCCACAAAAAGGAGGATCATTCCGATGCTGAGAAAAATCCTTGCAACCACTTTAGCGGCTTCCATCGTTTTCCTGTCGGCCGGCTGCGTTACCATCGTGAAAACGGGGGAGGAGGGGAAGCTGACCGGAGAAGTGGAATTCAACGCGGGCGATAATGTGGCGGAGATCTGGGAATCGAAGGTTCTGCCTGACCTTAATGAAAAGGCGGTGGATCTGGTACAATTCCTGACCGAAGCGAATGGTGACCTGAAATCCCTCGCCTCAAAATACGGGAAATACTCTATGGGGACTTCCGGGGAACTGAGCTATACGGTGAAGGGAACGGTTGTTGTTCAGGAGATTGTCTCCGATAAAAAAGCAGGCTATATGACTTTGAAACCGGATAGCTATTCCGGGCCTGAAACCATTAAGCTGCAGATCGGTACAGTCTATAAAGGCTCGGCGGTACGGGATTCTCTGGACTTTATTAAATTCGAGGACTACAAAAATCAGGTGGACTATGCGGCGGTTTCGCAGAGCCTGCATGAAACGATCCAGAACACCGTTATCAGTAAGCTGGATTTCGCGTCGCTTGCGGGGAAACAGATAGCGTTCGTCGGGTGCTTCACCGTGGATAAGGCGGACGAACTGCTGATTACCCCGGTGCAGATCGAAGTGAAATAGGGAGGGGACATCGCATGGAAAGTCGGGATAAAAAAACAGACGATATCTGCCTGCATGCGGAGAAGATAGACAAATTGTATCCCGGAACGAAGGCACTGGACCAGGTTTCCTTTGATGTACACACGGGGAAAGTCAATGTGCTGATCGGTGAAAACGGCGCGGGCAAATCTACACTGATGAAAATTATCGCGGGGATTGAACAGCCGACCGCCGGGAAACTTTATCTGGATGACAGGGAGGTCAGCTTTCGCAGCACGGTGGAAGCGCGCAGATACGGGATCGGGATTATCCACCAGGAACTGAGCTTATTTCCAAACCTGAATGTCTACCAGAACATCTTTATGGCCAATGAAAAAACGAAAAACGGCTGCTTCCTTGACAATAAAAAACATTATCAATTGGCGCATGAGGTGCTTGAACGTCTGGAATATCCCATCAAACCCGATACGCTGGTGGGGAATCTGCGGGTAGGCCAGCAGCAGATGATTGAAATCGCGCGCAACCTGATTCAGGAGGGGCTGAAAATCCTGATTATGGACGAACCGACTTCCTCTCTGAGCGAAATGGAGGTCGAGGTGCTGTTCAAAATCATGCGTGAACTGACGGCGGCGGGCATCTCGATTGTTTACATCTCACACCGGCTTGAGGAAATCATGCGGATCGGGGACTACGTGACCATCCTGCGGGATGGCAGACTGGTGGCGAAGGCGTCTGTCCGCGAGATCGACCTGCCATGGATTGTGCGGCAGATGACCGGCGAAGGCAAATCCTACCCGAAAAAGGACCGCAGTATCGACTGGGCCGGGCAGGAAACCGTGCTGGAAGTGAAAGATCTGACGCTTCCGAAAAGCGGCGGGGGATATCTGCTGGATCATGTGAGTTTTGACTTGAAAAAAGGGGAAATTCTGGGGATTTACGGCCTGCTCGGCGCCGGGCGCACCGAAATTTTTGAATGCATCATGGGGCTTCGGCCGGAGCATACGGGCACCATCGTCATGAACGGACAGGAAATCGCCGTTAAGAGCCTGTCGGAACAGATCGGGCGCGGGTTTGCCTGGGTCCCGGAGGACCGCCAGCGCGAGGGCCTGGTGCAGACGCTGAGTATCGGGAAAAACATCTCGCTGTCCAGCCTGAAACGGTATGTACGGGGGATATTCCTGAATGAGCGGATGGAAGGCAAAAGCATCGACCAGATGATACGGGAAATTCATATCAAAGTCGCGGACAAATCGCTCCCGATCCTGTCGCTCTCGGGAGGCAACCAGCAGAAGGTGGTCATTGCGAAAGGAATCCTGACCGGCCCCAAGATCCTGCTTCTTGACGAACCCAGCCGCGGTATTGATATCGGCGCGAAAACCGAGGTATTCGACATTATCAACCAGTACGCGGCGCAGGGTCTGCCGCTGATTGTGATTTCTTCGGAACTGAACGAGATTATCGCGATCGCCGACCGGATCGTCGTGCTCTCCAACGGAATCAAGACCGCCGAGTTTACGGGCGACGCGATTACCGAGGACAATCTGGTCCTGGCGTCTTACAAAGGGCATCATGGACACAATTCGGAAGAAAAGGAGTTTTCGGGCCATGAAATTCAATAAAAACGCATTGATGATGACGCTGCTCAAAAGCAGAACCTTTATCG
>JAEXAZ010000118.1 GCA_023394255.1 Bacillota bacterium
GTTTAACACGCTGGTCACTATCGTCGCCGTTGTGATTGCCGTAGGGCTGTTCATGCTGCTGCCGGCTACGCTTGTAAAATATCTGGGCGGCGCGCTCTCCGCTCCCAATTATCTGCTGACCATCGCCGAAGGAATCCTGAAAATTGTTATTTTCATCCTTTACCTGTTCGCAGTTTCCAAAACACCAGACATCCATCGGGTTTTTCAGTACCACGGCGCGGAACATAAAACCATCGCCTGCTACGAAGCGGGCGAAGAGCTGACCCCTGAAAACGCCATGAAATACCCCCGGTTTCATCCCCGCTGCGGAACCAGCTTTATGCTGATTGTACTGATTATCTCCATCATTGTCTTCTCCGTTGTGACATGGAGCAGTATTTGGATACGCGTGGGGCTGAAAATTTTACTGCTGCCCGTGGTTGTCGGCATCGCGTATGAAATCATCCGTTTTGCCGGACGTCACGACAACGCGCTGACCCGCGCGATTTCCGCACCCGGCCTTTGGCTGCAGAACTTTACGACCTTTGAACCCGACGCCTCCATGCTGGAGGTTGCCATTGCTTCCATGAAGCCCTGTATTCCCGAAAACCAGGACGAGGACCGTTTTTGATGACGCTGGACGAGGTATACCGCACCGCCCGTCAAAACTGTCAGAAGAAAGCGCAGGAAGATTCCTGCGCTTTTGACGTTTCCCTGCTGTTCGAGCATGTAATGGGCGTCTCCCGCTACCGGCTGCCGCTGGTCGGGCAAACCCCCGCGGACGCGGACAAGGCGGCGGAATTTCTGGCCCTATGCGGCCGCTATGCGGACGGCTACCCGCTGCAATACCTGATCGGGGAATGGGAGTTTTTCGGGCTGCCGTTCCAAGTTGGCGAAGGTGTCCTGATTCCGCGGCCGGATACGGAAATCCTGGTTGAAACGGCGCTGGAACTGCTCAAAGACCGGAAAGATCCCGTCGTGGCGGACCTGTGCGCGGGGTCTGGCTGTGTCGCCGCGGCAATTGCGCATAAGAGGCCGGATGCGCAAGTTTTCGCACTTGAGCTGTCCGAAGCCGCCTTCCCCTATCTGTGCGAAAATATTGCGCACAACCAAGTCGAGGTGCAGGCCATACGCTGTGACGTATTCGCGCCGCCCGAGCTGCCGCCGCTCGATCTGGCGGTATCGAATCCCCCTTATATCCCGCGCAGCGAACTGGAAACCCTGCAAAGGCAGGTCACCTTTGAACCGGAGATGGCGCTTTTGGGCGGCGAAGACGGCTATGATTTTTACCGCCGCCTTCCCGGGATTTACTGCGATCTGCTGAAACCCGGCGGCGCCATTGCATTTGAAACCGGGTATAACCAGGCGCGGAATGTGTCCGGCCTGCTTCTCGCCGCAGGCTATGAAAAAATTGGAATCCGCAAAGATCTGGCCGGAATCGAACGTGTTGTGTTCGGCCAAAAGTCCTGATACCGAATCAGGCAATGAAAAAGCCCGCTGACGCGGGCTTTTCTGCATATTGCATATAGAATTCAGGTTTTGGCCGGAGCGTTTTCCGGCTGGTCTTTGCTGAGGATTTTGCGGTACATGCTGATATACGCCCCCGCGGAGCGTTTCCATGTGAAATCGCTCTGCATCGCCTTCTGAACCGTCTGCTTCCACTTTTCCTGATTGCTGTAAAGACTGGCGGCACGGTCTATCGCACCGAGCATATCGTGCGCATTATAGGTTTTAAAGGTAAAGCCGTTCCCATTCACCTCATCCCCAAGGTCGGTGATGGAGTCCTTCAGGCCGCCGGTCTCCCGCACGACCGGGAGTGTGCCGTAACGGAGGGAAACCATCTGGGCCAGCCCGCACGGTTCGCTCTTGGAAGGCATCAGGAACACATCGGAACCGGCGTAAATCTTTCTTGCCATATCGGGAAGAAAACCGATTTTGACGGCGGCTCTGCCCGGATATTTGGCCTGCATCTCCTGAAAAAAGCTCTCGAAGAGATAATCCCCCGACCCGAGGGCAACAATCTGGAGCTCCCGTTTCATCAGCTCTTCAAAGATGTACTGGATCAGGTCTATCCCCTTATGTGCGACAAAGCGGCTGACGATGCCTGCCAGCATGATGTCCTTGTTCTGGCTCAAACCCATGGCCTTTTGCAGTTCGATCTTGTTGACCGTTTTCTTTTCCAGCGAGTCCGGCCCAAAATTCTCATAAATGGCGGGGTCTGCCTCCGGATTGTAGCTGACAGTATCGATTCCGTTCAAAATGCCGGCCAGTTTGTGCTGTTGCTCTTTCAGGAGACGGTCAAGCCCGTGCGCAAACCAGGGGTCTGTGATCTCCTTCGCATAGGTCGGGCTTACGGTCGTCACATAGTCGCTGACCTCGATAGCCGCCTTCATCATGTTCAGGCATCCGTCATACAGCATCGTCGGCGCCGCATAATAGGGGAGCCCCAGCACATCCGCCGCAATTTCCATCCCGTATTTCCCCTGATACTGAATATTATGGATGGTGAATACCGTTTTGATGTCCTTATATTTATCAATCTGCCGGTAAAACAGGTTCAGATAAACAGGGATCATGGCGGTCTGCCAGTCGTTGCAATGGATAATTTCAGGCTCAAAATCGATATATTGAATCATTTCAACTGCCGCTTTTGAGAAAAACGCAAACCTTTCCGCATCATCATAAAAACCGTAGATGCCGCCGTCACGTTTGAAATAGTATTCATTATCCAGCAAATAGTATTTAACACCGTTGTGGCTTGCTTCAAAAACGCCGCAGTACTGGTTGCGCCAGCCGAGGTTGACGTAAAAATTGCAGACAAATTTTATTTTCCCCCGCAATTCCTGCTTGATTGCGCTGTAAAGCGGTAGCACTACACGGCATGCGTGCTGATAATTCCGGATTGCGCGCGGCAGCGAGCCCGCGACATCCGCAAGGCCTCCGGTCGCAATAAACGGGTTGGCTTCTGATACGGCAAATAAAATCTTCATAATAACCCTCCCTGTACTGGCGTTGGTTCCATTTTTTTCTAAAGACAGCTATCCCTGACTCACGGACATCATACGGTATTGTTTTTGGCAATATAGATCGGATAGGTGTCGCACCCAATCAGCGTGCGCGCATTTTTTACCAGCACATTCTTGTCTGTAATGACATACTCCAAATGGGTATTGTCACTGACCATGGTGTCCTGCATGAGAATGCAGTTCTTCAAAACAGCCCCTTTGCCAACCCTGACACTGCGGAAAATCACACAGTTTTCCACCGTCCCGTCGATGATGCAGCCATCCGCAATCAGCGAATTGCTTACCCTTGCCGACAGTCCATACTTAACCGGCACTTCGTCGCGCACCTTGGTAAAAACGGGCAGATCGCGGGGGAACAGCTGCGAGCGGACTTCGGAGTTCAGCAGTTCCATATGGGCGTCGAAGTAGGAGCGCAGGCCGGAAACCCGATGGGAATATCCGGTGAATTCATAGGCTTTCAGGTTCAGTTTCCCGATAGACGGCTGAATCGCGTGGCGAATCAGCGAATAATGGTCACGGCTGATTCCTTCGCTGACCATGCGTTCCAACAGCGTTTTTTCCACCAGCATGACATTCATGTAAACGTTCTGGCTGCCCTTAACATCCGGCCTCACGAGGATGTCCGTGACATTGTGCTCGCTGTCGTAAATGACCGTTGTGATATCCCGCAGATTTTCGGGCTGTACCTGCGCATTTTTCACCATCATCGTAATCTGCGCGCCGTTTTTGATATGTTCGTTGATCATGCCCCGCAGATCAATATTGGCGATAATGTCACAATCGCACAAAAGCACATATTTTGCATTGCTGTGCCTGATAAACCCCATGGCTCCGCGCAATGCTTCCAGCCTGCCGCGGTAAATCCCGCTCCCGCCGCGGCTTGCGAACGGCGGCAGGATTACCAGCCCGCCGCGTTTGCGGGAAAGGTCCCACGCGCGCCCCGCGCCCACATGGTCCATCAGGGACTGGTAGTTTTGTTTGGTTACAATTCCTACCTCGGTGATGTCGGAGTTTACCATGGCGGAAAGCACAAAGTCGATCAGGCGGTAGCGGCCGCCGTAAGGCACTGAACCGGTGGTGCGGTTTTCCGTCAGTTCGCCAAGCATGGTATCATGCATATTGGAGAAGATGATACCCAGAACCCTGTTTTCCCTCATAGACTACTGCACCCCCTGCACATCTTTTTCGACCATGGATTTTGGAGCCACAGCGGCTCCCCTTCCGATATGAACTCCGTTCCCGACCACAGTAACTCCCCAGCTGTCTTTGTCCTCCGCGTCCTCCGGGCGCTGCCCGATCATCGCGTTTTCTTCAATCACACAGTTTTCCGCAATGATCGCATATTCAATTACGGCATTCTTCCTGATGACCGTGCCGGGCATCACAATGGAATCGCGTACCGTCGCGCCTTTTTCCACGGTGACGCCCGCGAACAGGATGGAAAAATCAACCAGGCCCGCGATGCTGCAGCCTTCCGTCACCATGGAATTCTGCACAACGGCGCCTTGCGTGATAAAATGCGGAGGCATCACCGGGTTCCTGGCATAAATTTTCCAGCTGTCGTCGTATAAATCGAGCGGGACCTTCGGGTCCAGCAGATCCATGTTTGCTT
>JAEXAZ010000174.1 GCA_023394255.1 Bacillota bacterium
GACTGGAGTGGCACCGCTTTCGCTGCGCCACTCCGCTTAAAACTCAATATTTCCTAAACAGGGGCTTTTTTGTGCCGTCTGCACAAACTGGGGCAGTTCATACAAGGCGGGGGTTCTTCTGATTATAATAGCAGCGCGGCAGGGCTAAAACTGCCGTTCAATCTCTTTAATTTTCACATAAAGCAGATCGTTTGTCGGGGTGGGGATACCATGCTTTTTGCCCAGAGCGGTAATGGTGCCGGCGAACAGCTCCACCTCGGTCCGGCGGCGGGCCAGCACATCCTGCGCCATCGATGGGCGCCCGTCCGGATTCAGCGAATCCAGAACCTGCATCCAGCGGCCGATGTCCTCTTCTGTCAGTGTAATTCCCTCATAGGCGGCTACCGTCTTCGTTTCCCGCATGGCGGAAAGCATCGTCTGCCGGAGGGGCCCCTCCTTCTGCAGTTCCCGATAATCGACGCCATATACTGCCGCGGTCTGGTTCACCCCTACGTTCAGCATCAGCTTATTCCACAGGGTCTGCATGGTATTTTCCGGAATTTTATAAGGGACGCCCGCGCGGTCGAAAAACCTTGCGACCGCGGACAGCTTTTCGCTGCGGCTGTTGTCGGCTTCCCCGATGACAAGCTCGCCCATATTCCGATAGGAGAACCGGCTGCCGTCCTTGACCGCGTCCATTCCCTGCGCCACACAGTACAGCACTTTTTCCGCGCCGAACGCATCGGCGAGAACCTGTTCGCTGGTAATCCCGTTCAGCAGGGAAATGATGACCGTCCGTTCGCCCACGAGGCGTCGCGCCGCTTCCACCGCTTCCCGTATGGCGGGATATTTCACCGCAAAGATCAGAAGGTCCGCGGGGCTTGCGGCCGCATCGTCGCGGTCAACGAAGTAAAGGTCCAGCTTTTCCCCGTTGCAGTAAACGCCGTCCCTCTGATACCGCTCGATTCGTTGTCTGTCCGCCACATAGCAGACCGCGTCTTTTCCAAGAGCGGCGGCAATCTGCCGCCCAAATAAAACGCCCAATGCGCCGACGCCTATAATCGCGGCTTTTTTGATTTCCATTGTGAATTCCTCCTGCCGGCAGTAATTTCCATCGCGGTTATGATACCAAAAGTGTGAAGCATGCAGTGGTATCGCCCTGGCCATGACCCGGTATGATAGCCGCTCTGTGGTTATTATACCATAATTTGGCCGCCTGTGCGACAGCTTTTGCTGCCGTCTGGATTACCGCTGCATAAACAGGCTCTGACGCATCTTCCCGGCAACCCGCATTTTCAGAAAGATGCAAAATGAAAAAAGGCGGCAAAGATGCCGCCCGCATTTATCGCCGCAGTTCCGGCCGGCTATCCCAGCATATCCAGATCCAAGAACCTGTACTTGCGGTTATATTCTTTTGTTTCCTTGTCAAGCACCACGGTGGATTTACGCTGTTCCAAAAATTTTATGATTTCATACGTATCGATCCAGATCTCGCAGTTGCTTTCCCTTTCACACCCTTCCGGAACAATCTCCATCCCGAAATGCAGATGCGGGCTTTTCATCCCGTTCACATTTTCGGCGTTGGAATAGCCTGTCATGCCAAGATATCCGATCACGTCCCCTGCCTGCACCAGCGTACCCTCCTGCAGATCCGCGTGGTACGGCCGGTCTTTGCGCAGATGCGCATAATAATAGTATCTGCGGCCGTCGAGGCTCCGGATTCCTATGCGCCACCCGCCATATTGATTCCATCCAAGCGTTTCCACAATCCCCGATTCCACGGCGACGACCGGTGTTCCAATCCTTCCGAAAATATCATGTCCCTGGTGGGGTCTGCTGAATCCAAAAGAACGTGAATTGCCGAAATCATTGTAGTGTGAAAACCCGTATCCCTCGGCAACCGGCGAATAGGCTTTCAGCCCATACCCGGTCTGAAGCTGTAAGGATCCTCCGCCGGGTGTGTCCGTAAGCTGTAACAGATACTCTCCGACCATACCGCCCAGAACCGCTTCATACGCCTTTTTGTAATAGTCAAAGTATTTCATGTTTTCTGCCAGCTGCTTGACCGAAACGCCTTCTTTACATTGTTTCACAAGCTCATTTAAGTCCTTTGCCCGATATTGATTAAAATTCCCTCCGTATTCCGCTCCCAGATAAGCGAGCAGGTCAATCCAATTCAGCGGATTTTTCGTGTTGCGGCTTTCCATATCCAGCTGAAGCGCCCTGTCCATCGCGGATTTGGTGACATGAAAGTCTATCCATGTCAACGAGTTGTCTGCCATTGCATTGACCGTTCGGACATGGTAGAAAATAGGGACAGAATAATATAAAATTGAAACCGCCAAAAGAACCACAGCCGCCGCAAATCCTTTTTGGGACAATTTTGTAAGCAAGTTCACCACCGCCAATGAATCTTCTTTTAGTAATCATATTGATTTTATTTTGCTTTTAGCATGCCTTTGCACTCAAAATCTTATTTTTACTTTTATCCATGCGACTGCCCGCTTTGCCATTCGTATGAATATTGCAATTAAATCCGCACAAAATAGCCGGGAGTCCAAACAGCTTTTTTCGTTATGTATACCCTCCTGTCAAAAACGCCGCCGGAAAACAATCCGGCGGCGTTTTGTCGTCGCAGACAGGCCCGGCTCCACAAACGGCCGTTTTTCATTTTAAATTCATGATCATCTGTGCCCGATAGCACTTTTGGCCGGTCTGTCATATAATATTTACAGGGCAGTCCTCTCAAAATAAGCCGCCGTCGAAAGGTCAGTCCGACAGCGACATTTCTGATAACATAACCAGATAGGCCGGATATTTCGAACGAAATATCCGGCCTATCTGGTTAAAGCCGGTGACGGCGGGATGATGCGGGACGGCAGGCCTGTCCTTTCCCTGACCGCACCCGCGCGGCATACGGCAAAAAACAGATGGCCAGCGCTTCCGACCTCTGAGAGGCCCAAAAGAGGGCGCCTGCTTCAGGCGCCCTCTCAAGCGGCTTATTTTCAGATCATTAAGCAGTTACCTGAATGATTGCCAGATCTGCCTGGATGGCCGATACGCCATAAGCGACTGCAAACGGGGTATTGTTTACAAGAGAAAACGTTGCGGGCGCGGCAACAGTTATAAGCGCATGCCCATTTAATTGTAAGGAAGTGATTGGGGAAAGGGAAGACGCGGAAATCGTTTGGCCGTTCGAAGCTACTATACTAAAAATAACAGTGGTCTCCGGACCGGCGCCGTCCGCATTTACCCACCAATCAATATAATAAGTGCCCGGTTGTGTTATAGTGAAAACGCCAGTCGCAGCGTTATAGGTTATATTGGGGCTGGGGCTGCTGACAATCGAATTAAAAATCACATTCGCGCCAACTCCAACAGTTGTCCCACCGCTCCCGACCAGCTGTGTCTGTAGGCCGGATAAAGTTGCCGCAGCAGCTGGCGGTCCCGGAGGTCCCGGAGGGCCTGCCGGTCCCTGAGGACCCTGAGGTCCCTGAGGGCCTATCACGCCCGTATTGCAGCAACAGGGAAGACATTTATTACACATATTAACTCTCCTTTTTCATGTTACTTAAAAATAAAAATTTTTTGTAATTCCCATTCATAATCTATGAAGTTGGTTTATCTTCTGTTAACAGCGGGATTTGACGTTTAGCCCGGTAAGCAAATGCTGTCAAGGCTAAATACATGCTTTAAGCTATCGTTATAGCCATTCTTTGTCATATTTAATTTTATTTCACTTTGCCGCGGTTTGAGAAAACAAGCCAGAGCCGCAAGCGGTGTGACTGGCCAAACATTTCCGTATGCATTGATCCGGCCCGCTCCCCGAAAACGGAGCCAATTGTCTGTGTGGAAAGGCCGTATTTCGCGACTGACGCGGAGTTTCCTGCATGCAAAAAGTGACGCCAACGTGCGGTTGGCGTCACTTTTTGCATGCGCTCGTTTTGAGGCGCGGCTGGTATGATAGCCCCATGGAGCCGTTTTTTATACCCCATGCTTCGCGCGGGGCTTCGGTTTGTTCTATTTTTTGAGCCAGCTCATCATTTTACGGAGCTTCGCGCCGACAATCTCCACCGGATGTTCCGCTTCCAGACGCCGCGTCGCCAAAAAGTTTGCGCGCCCTCCCGCGCGGTTTTCCGAAATCCATCTGCTGGCAAAAGTACCGTTTTGGATTTCAGCGAGCACTTTTTTCATTTCCTTTCTGGTGTCTTCCGTGATGATGCGCTTGCCGGTGCAGTAATCACCGTATTCCGCCGTATCGCTGATGGAATAACGCATCATGCCGAATCCGCCGCTGTTGACGAGGTCAACAATCAGCTTCATTTCATGCACGCATTCAAAGTACGCCATTTCAGGGGAATAGCCCGCTTCCACCAGCGTTTCAAAACCGGCCTTCATCAATTCCGTCACGCCGCCGCAAAGCACGGCCTGCTCGCCGAACAGGTCCGTTTCGGTTTCCTCCCGGAAGGTGGTTTCAAAAATTCCCGCGCGGCCCGCGCCGATTCCGCACGCGTACGCCAGCGCGAACTCTTTTGCGCTGCCGGACGCGTCCTGATGGACGGCAATCAGTGAGGGAACGCCCTTCCCCTCCATGTATTCCGCACGCACCCGATGGCCCGGTCCCTTGGGGGCCACCATCGAAACATCGACACCGGCGGGCGGCACGATCTGGTTAAAATGGATGTTAAAGCCGTGCGCGAACATCAGTGTGGCCCCTTCTTTCAGGTTGGGGGCTACCGCCTCCCTGTAGACATCCGCCGCCAGTTCATCCGGCACCAGCATCATGACGGCGTCCGCGCCGCGCACCGCGTCCGGGACCTCCTTTACTGTAAGCCCGGCCCTGCTTGCTTCTTCCCAGCGCGCGGAGTTTTTCCGGAGCCCCACCACGACGGAAGCGCCGCTGTCCTTCAGGTTGAGCGAATGTGCGTGGCCCTGGCTACCATACCCGATGACCGCTATGGTTTTCCCTTTCAAGAGTTCCTGTTTGCAGTCGCTTTCATAATACATGTTTGCCATCTGAATACCTCCATAATTATCTGAATTTTGAATACCCTGTTTGAAATGCGTGGTCGACCAGCGCTTTTCCGGTCGCCTGCAGCGCGGTGACGCCGGTGCGGCTGAGCTCCACAACACCGAATGGCCGAATCCGCTCCACAAGTTCATTGATTTGTTG